>DATHAW010000111.1:0-6726 GCA_035296465.1 Spirosoma sp. | reverse complement strand
GTCCGTGTTCCAGTCGAAGCCTTCGTCGTCGAGCAGCACCAGGGCATTAATATCCGCTACGTCGGCCAGATCGACCTGACTGATGGGCAGCGTTCGGAGGTCGGCGGTTTCAAGGTAATGGGCGGAGCTTTCGGTGCCCAGATAAGCCACTGTGCCGTGGTGAACTTTCAGATCCAGGTACTCCCGCGCCAGCATTCCCGATGAAATGATCCGGTCGGGTGTGATGGCATAGGACCCCGCCCGCTGATACGACTCGGCCAGTTCCTGCGGGCTGCGCGATGCGTCGTTGGTGAGTATATAAAAATCTTTCCCCGTCGACTGCAACCACGAAAATGTATGCTCGATTCCTGGCAGCAACCCTTCATAGTTTTTCAGCACGCCAAACGCATCAAAAAATATTACTTTATACTTTGCTGCTATCGTCTTGAAATCATCGAGCTGCATAAACGTATCGTGGACTAAAGCCCGGTAAATAAATGAATTGAATGTTGGAGTAAGCCGGCAATTAACCCGAGGCCCCGGTACGTTCTACCATTCGTTATATTTTTAACGCCCGCAGCATCTTCTCCGCGTCGAACTGTTCGATGGACGGGAAGTATATTTCGTAGGCTTCGCGTTGGAGTTTGATGGCGTAGGTGCGGTGGAAAAAGAAACGTCCATACTTTACAACATAGTTGAGGATAAAGAACCGGAAAGCCTCGGGCAGGAAACGGATTTCGTTCTCCGTGAGCGGGTACACCCGGTGGTATTCCTTTAAAAACAGCATAAACCGGTCTTCCATCAACGGGCCGATGCCGTAGCTGAACACGGTGCGGTCGCCTAAGTCCGACACCACGCGGCTGAAAAAGTAGAAGTCCATAACTCTGTAACTGATTCGGAACCAGTCATAATCCCAGCGTGAATAGAGTTCGACATGGTCTGTTACGGAGAAGTTGCCAATGTTCCAGTCCACGAAGACGGGCATCGTTTCGACCGTGCCGGCCACCAGTTTCTGGCGGTTAGTCAGAAATAGGTCGCACTGCTGCTTCAGTTCGTCAATGTGCATTCGGTGCTCAAACTGCCCCACGTCGGTATCCAGCAGGTCGATCAGGTCCCAGATGTCAGAGCGTAAGGTTTTCGACGATTTGGGCAGCACGGGACTCACCCGTGAGCACGCTTTATGAAACCGGGCGATCTGAGTGCCCAGCGACCGAATATGCTGGTCGTCTAACCGGCGGGGCAGTTTGTGCTGGATTCGGATTGGGTTATAAAACACAACCCAAGCATCGATAAAACCATCCTGATGCCGATAGGTATAAACCTGCCCGTCGCGTACCAATGATTTGGCCAGCACATTCTCGAAGGGATACAGCAGGTTATTAGCCAGGACGTGAATGATTCGGTGGTCCTCCAGGAAGTGTTCGTATTTGCCGAAGTAAGACAACTTGGCGATGATCGTGTCGCCGTCGTCGAACGTAACTTTAAAAACGTGGTTGGTCGAAACTCGGGCACTGATGTCTTCGATGGTATCAATCCGCACGGACGCATCGAAGCCCGCCCAGGCTTTTTTTATAATCGTTGGGTAATCGACAAGACGCATAGTTGCCGTTAAATAATTTCAAAATACCGCTTCAGTTCCCAGTCGCTAACCTGCCGGGCGTACTGGCGCCATTCCCAGTCGCGGGTGCGGACGAAGTGGTCAACGAATTCGGCCCCAAACAGTTCGGCCGCAATAGGGGAATCGGTCATGGCGCGGGTAGCCTCCGCCAGATTTGTGGGCAGTACGCCATATTGCCGGTCGGCATATCCGTTGCCGACCGACGCTGGCGTATCGAGGATCAGCTTGTGCCGGATGCCATACAGCCCCGATGCCAGCGCAGCCGCTAGGGCCAGGTAGGGGTTGGTGTCGGCTCCGGAAACGCGGTGCTCTACGCGGGTGAGGGCTTCGTTTCGGTTCAGCACCCGCAGTGCCGTGGTCCGGTTGTCGACCGACCAGGTCAACGTGGTGGGTGCCCATGCGCCTTCTACCAACCGCTTGTAGCTGTTGATAGTAGGAGCGAACATGGGCGTAATGTGGGGTAGGCAGTGCAGCTGCCCGGCAATGAATTGCCGCATCAGTTCACTCATGCGGTCGGGCTGGTCGGCATCGAAGAACAAATTGCGTGTCTGCTCCGGGTTCCACAGGCTTTGGTGAATGTGTCCACTGCATCCGGGCAAATCGGCATTCCATTTAGCCATGAACGTAGCGATCAACCCGTGCCTATAGGCAATTTCTTTGACTGAGGTCTTGAACAGGGCCGCTTTGTCGGCCGCTCTGGTAACCTCGTCGTGGGCAATAGCCGCTTCGTATACGCCCGGTCCCGTTTCGGTATGCAGCCCTTCGAGGGGAATGTCAAACTGGGTTAACTGGTCGAACAGGTCGTGGTAAAAGGTGTTTTCGAGCGACGGCCGCAGAATGGAATAGCCGAACATACCGGGCGTAAGTGGCTCCAACTGCCGAAAGCCTTTTTCAGCTAAGCTCTGTGGTGTTTCGCGAAAATTGAACCACTCGAACTCCTGCGCAAATTCGGCGTGAAAACCCATCTCCTGGCATTGACTGGCTACACGTTTGAGCAACGAACGCGGGCAGGCCGCCATTGTATTGAACTCGGCCAGGAAAAACGGAATGTCATCCTCCCACGGAATTTGCCGGTACGTAGTCAGGTCGATGCGCACCGGTGCGTCGGGGTAACCAGACTGCCAGCCGGTGGTAAGGCTGTTATCATAAGGTACGTCGGCGGAGTCCCATCCCCAGACTACGTCGCAGAAGCCGTAGCCATCGGCCAGCCCGTCCAGAAATTTATGTCGGCTAATAACTTTGCCCCGCAGGACGCCGTCGATGTCGGTAAAGGCAAACTTGATTTTAGGTGCGTCAAGCTGGTTGATGAGGTCAATAACGGATTGTTGATCCATGCGGTATGATTGCTGCGCCCTGCCTGTATCCGGCAATGAAGAGCGGGGCGAACTAATTGGCTCACGAAGCGCGAAAGGTACTAAAATCTGCCGCACGACATGGCGAAACCTTAGTTAATCTCGCCCGGTGTCACCATCACTCCCTTCTGGCGGTTGTTGCGTAGTACGGTCAGTTGAACGTGCCGACCGATGGTGTCGCCGGTCAGCAGCCGGTGCAGGTCATCGACCGTAGCAACGGGCTGGCCATTGAAGCCCACAATAATGTCGCCCTGTAGCAACTCCCCGTTGCCCGCCACGCCGTCGGCTTCGACACTGGCTACCATAACCCCTGTTTTAGCTGTGAGCTGGTTGTATTGTTTAACCCGCTCGGTTAGGTTAATGAGCTGACCCGCAATGCCTAAATAGCCCCGCCGTACCCGGCCTTCCAGAATAAGTTTTCCAGTGACGAAGGCTGCCAGATTCGAGGATACGGCAAAACAAATGCCCTGTGCTGGTAAAATAACCGCCGTATTGACTCCAATCACGTCGCCGTTGGAATTAACTAAGGGCCCGCCGGAGTTGCCGGGGTTCAGGGCCGCGTCGGTCTGAATAACATCATCGATCAGCCGCCCCGATTCCGAGCGCAACGTGCGGCCAAGGGCACTCACTACACCCGCCGTCAGGGAATACTGAAAGCCGTATGGGTTTCCAATCGCAACGGCAATCTGACCCACCTGCACCTGTTTAGAGTCGGCAAACCGAATGGCTTTAAGACCCTCGGCGTCAATCTTTAGTACGGCAATGTCTGTCGCTGGGTCACGGCCTACGAGGGTAGCCTCAACCTCACGGCTATCAGGAAGCGCTACGTCGATTTTGGCTGCTCCTGCTACTACGTGATTATTTGTGATAATGTAACCGTCGGTCGATATGATGAATCCTGATCCCGTGCCTCCGTCTGGCTGCCGCCGTTGCGGGTTAGACGCTGTGGGCTTAACGGGCCGGCCACTGACCCTGATCTGCACAACCGACGGGCTGACTTTTTTGGCTACATTTACGATTGTGCCGGAGTAGGCATCCAGCAGGGCCGAGTCCTGGTTGCCGGGCTGTCCGGGTTGCCCCGGTGAGTCACTGAAACTGACAAAGAATGGATCCATGAGTAGATTTTTTAGGATGTAACATGTGCACTCATGATCTGTTCCAACCGGTGAGCCTGGTAGTCTTGAGCCTGATTATGGTCATTTTGTCACAATATGACAATTCTCAGCTCATACTGTATAGTAGAAATTGCGACAGAAGGGCAGGGTAAAAGAGCTGGAGGTTATATTGGACAATTGACAGTGGTAATGGAATTCGAGGAGTATTTAGCGCAGAAAAAAATAGACTCCAATAAGTTCCGGCAGCAGGAACCCGAGCGGTACAGCGTGTGGAAACGAGAGTTTGGCCAGATGAGTCCGGCGAGTTTTACCGTTCAGAAGAAATTTCTTTTGAACGATACCCGAAGAAAGTATATTGTCCGTTAATATACATTATTCGGTCTGATGGTCAGATCGTTGTAACCTATAACCTTTAATTTTAGCTATGAGCATTACGTTAGGAGAACTCCGGGGTATTACGGACACCGTGTTGAACGCGCTGAAGGGGCAGGGCCTGGGCGACAGTGATTCCCTGCTGGAAGCCGCTAAAACGTCTCAAGGGCGCAAAGCGCTGGCAACGGCCGCTGGTGTTGAGTCATCCCTTATTCTGGAACTGGCCAACCGGGCCGATCTGGCGCGCATCAAAGGCATTGGACGGGTCTACAGTGACCTTATGGAGGAAGCTGGCGTGGACACGGTGAAGGAGTTGGCCAGGCGTTCGCCCGCCAACCTGCATGCCAAACTGATTGAGATCAACAGCACCCGTCAGCTTACCCAGCGCCCTCCTTCTGTTGAGCAGGTTACTGACTTTGTTGAGCAGGCTAAAGGTCTCCCAGGCATGCTGGAATATTAGATAGAATAGGACATTCAAAGAGTCAGTGACTAGCCGATAGCCAATAGAGGGTTGGTCGCTGACTCCTTAACTGATCGGCTTTTCCGCCAAAAATAATTAATTAAGTCGTCTGGGTTCGCGCAGGTGATTCTCTAAACGGTTTTCCAGTTCTGCCAGGTTTAGGTTTGTAAATAATTGACCATCAAGGGCCAGTGCCATCCGGCCACTTTCTTCCGAAACGGCAATGACGGCTGCGTCCGTTGCCTCACTCATCCCCAGCGCAGCGCGGTGCCGAAAGCCCAGGGCCGGTGGTAACTCATCGTCGTCGGAAACAGGCAGGATGCAACGGGCTGCCCAAATCCGGCCGTCGCTGATCAAAACGGCACCGTCGTGCAGGGGGCTATACTGGCTGAAAATGGCGAGCAGCAGGGGCTTCGACAAATCGGCGTTGATGATCTCCCCCGATAACGCAAACTTTTCCAGACCATCGTGTTTCTGAATCACAATCAGGCCGCCCGAAAACTCGCTGCCCAGCGTTTTGCAGGTATCCAGGATAGGTTTAAGCTGGGTTTGTAGTTTGGTTACGTTTTCCTGTCGCAGAAGCCACCGTCGGATCCAGCGGCTGTTGGCCACATTGGTCGATTTGCCAATAAGCAACAAAAAACGACGGATTTCATGCTGAAAGATAATAATCAAAGCCAGAGCACCCACGCTGATAAAATACTCCAGAATGGTCGTCATCAGGTTCAGCCCCAGCGCTTTCACCACCAGATAGGCCAGGTAAACCAGCAGATACCCGATGAATACCCGGCTGGCTACACTGCCCCGAACGAGGTTATAAATCTGATAGATAAGTACCGTAACGAGCAGAATATCCAGCAGATCGAGCCAGCCGACATCGAGGAAACCCAGGCGAAAAACGAGCATACAAGAGAAAGGAACAGGTAGGGTATTAGGAATGAACACGTTGCAACCACAACGCCAGTTTGGGTGGCTGTCGTGTTGCCGGTCGGCTAAATAACAAACGTTTCGCCTTCTACAGCGAGGTAGGTTTGAGGAAATAACTGGCGGGCTTCGTCTAAAAACGGCCCGAACTGCTTGTAACGAGATGAGAAATGGCCGATCAGCAACCGCCCGACACCGGCACTGGCGGCAAGGGCCGCAGCCTGTTGAGCCGTTGAGTGATACACTTCAGCCGCCCGCCCGGCATTGTCCTCCAGGAATGTCGCTTCATGATACAGCAGGTTTACGCCCCGCAACTGGGTTTTGAGCCCGGCCACGTAGCGCGTGTCGGAGCAGAAAGCGTAGGAGCGGGGCGGGGGGGGCGGCACCGTATACTCAGCCGCTGCATACAGAACCGTCCCATTCTCATCCTGTATGTCGTGCCCCTCTTTGAGCTGCTTCAGGTAATGAACCGGTACGTCGGTAGGGAGTTTTTCGCGCAGCAGGTGTGGCTTCTGGGGCTTCTCGCGAAACAAATACCCCGAACAGTCGATCCGATGCTGCAGTGGGATGGACTCAACCGAGACCTGAGGGTGGTCGAGCAGGAGCGATGGTGTGGTGGGGTCAACAGCCTGAAAGTGGAGGTTGTAGCCCAGCCGGGAATCAGACACGCGAAAGATAGTGGTCAGCACTTCATCCAGCCCGCGCGGCCCGAACAAATACAAATCCTCGGTGCGGCCCGATAGATTGAGGGTCGACAGGAGTGGAGCCAGTCCAAAGTAATGATCGCCATGCAGATGACTAATAAAAATATAGCGTAGGCGTCCCAGCCGGATTTTCTGCTCGATTAGCCGTCGCTGAGTGCCTTCACCACAGTCGATCAGCATATAGTCGCAGCCAACGGTGAGT
>DATHAW010000110.1:0-14894 GCA_035296465.1 Spirosoma sp. | reverse complement strand
CCTGCCGCCCATACCGACATGATTCTGCCCAGTCTGGCCGAAGAATTAGGCTGGCTGGGGTTAGTATCTGTTTTTGGATTGCTGTTTCTGCTGATTCACCGGACCATGCTTCATGCCCGTCGGTCGGGTCAGCCGTTTAGTTTTTATCTCAGTGCGGGTATTGCACTGGCAACCGGCGTGCAGTTCCTGCTAATTGCGGGTGGGTCGCTGGGATTGGTGCCTCTGACGGGTATTTCCGTGCCGTTTCTGAGTTACGGCAACGTATCGCTCATCATTAACCTAACGGCCATGGGTGTTGTGTTTTCGGTGGCGAATCGACCCGGCGAGAGTCATCAGCATGACTATATCGAAAAACACTACGACCCGGTATTGGCCACCGGCATTGCCGGGTTTCTGATTGGGTCGCTTGTCCTGGCTGGGCGAGCGGGTGAGGTAGCTCTGATGCATTGGACGGATTACATTGTGCGGCCTAGCCGGGTGCTGAGTCGGGATGGCCTGCCCGTGTACAGCTATAATCCACGCATAAACCGCCTGACCGATGCCCTGGCCGCCGGTACGCTGTATGACCGGGCCGGGCGAATTCTGGCAACGAGTTCGCCCGATTCCCTGCGCCAGAACCTGACCCAACTCCGGCAGGCGGGCCTCGATCCGAAAGCGGTAACTAACCTGACCCGTCGTCGGCTTCAGCGGTTCTATCCCTTTGGGGAACAACTTTTTTTCTGGGTTGGCGATGCCAACACACGTTTGTTCTGGGGGCAGCAAAATGGCTATTTTGCTGAAGCCGCTCACCTGAGTGATTTGCGTGGCTTCGACAACCACCCCCGGCAGAACGCCCTGCTAACCAGCCGATACCGCGCCGACCGATTTACGCCCGCTGTGAACCGCACACTTACTTTACCCCTGTACGATTACCGCGAACTGGCCCCGGCGTTGCGCGGTGGTATTGATGGACGCGTAGTGGCCGAACACAAAAATCGCAATCGTAACGTAAACCTTAGCGTGGACGCGGCCTTGCAGGTGGCTTTGCAAAAGGGACTGGCCGGATCTGACTACAACGACAAACGCCTGTCGGTGGCAGTGCTGGACGCGGCTACCGGTGAGGTGCTGGCCTCGGCCCTGCATCCTCTGCCCAACCTGCAACGCCCGGATGAGCTATCCTTACCCGATCGGGAACGACTTAAACTGCCTTACTTAGTCACTGAACGCGACTTAGCCATGACGTACCCAACGGCTCCCGGATCGACGGCAAAAATTATGACGGCCACAGCCGCTTTCAATAAATTAGGGCAGGACGCGGCCGCCGTTAGCTTCCCCATCAGTTGCGGAGAGATCATTCGCCGGGGCAAGGTCGAAAGCGAACCGTGTGGTGGGCGGGTCGATATGCGACAGGCCATTGTCCGATCGAGCAATGTCTATTTCATCCGCATCGCCAATGATTACACACTGGATAACCAACTAGCGAACTTATACTTAGCTACGGGTATGAATATCGACTACGTTGGTGGTTATTCGTTCAACGACACGCATACGTCGGCTGATAAGGCCCAGATCATACGGCACTGGCATGACTCTTCGTTTGTAGTTCGGCGGAATCTCTACAAGATTATGAGTTATCCCAAACGCTACCGGGGGGAGTTTTCGGGGTTGGCCTGGGGCCAGGGCCAGTTAGCCACGACACCTGCAGCGCTGGCCCGCATGGCGGGGGCAATTGCTAATCGGGGCGTTATGCAGCCGTCGCGCTACGTAGTGCGCCGGGGTGGGAAAGCTGTACCCATAGCTCCCGGCGTGGCACTTGCCCGCCAGCCGGATTATGCCGACAAACTACGCGACTTCATGATTGAGCAGTCTAATCCGGGTGGGCGGTCTAAAATTAGCCTGAGTCGGGTAGCCGGCAAAACCGGAACCCCCGAACGAATGGTACTGGGCGAGAAGCGTAACGATGGGTGGTACGTGTTTTTTGCGCCTACGCCGAACGGGCGTTCTCATACCGTCACCTGCGTTCGTATGGAACTCGGTGAGTCATCCGCCGATGCCGTCAAGCTGGCCAATATGGTTGTAGCACCTATTCTAAAAGAGCGCGGCTATTTAGGAACATTTTAACACTAAAAACGCGGATTTATCTAACTCCAATTCCTTAGCAATCTGCGTTTTATTTATATATTCATCAACGTATGACCTTCCTGAAGAATTTAAAACAGGCATTCGGACTGGGTACGCCCCCTGCCGACGCCCCACCGACGCCCGTACCGGTCAATAGCAACCCTGCTTCGTCCCAATCCGGGTTACCATCTACCCCCCGGCAGCGCGAGCTGCTGTATGGGTTTATTGTGGAGAAATTAGCAGCTTACAGCAGCGAGACGGAAGGCTTGCCGACCGGGCTTACCCTCTGGATACGGTGCGCCGATAAGGCCGAGGAAGATCGCATGGGCGTTGCATTATATGCTAATCAGCCGGGGCATTTTCAGCAGGAACTGAGCCGCCACCTGGCAGACCATTACATCCGCTTTGCGCCCGAGTGGCGTTTTAGCTGGCACTTTGTTCGCGACGAGTTGCCCCCTGAATGCACCTACCAGCAGGGCAATCTGGGGCTGGAGGTGATTCGTCCGGCTACGGAAAAGCCGGTGCGGGCCCGGGTGCGGGTGCTTACAGGACAAACCGCGGAGGAAAGTTATCTGCTCGATCCGGCCATTCAAACTGATTTTCGTATTGGCCGGGGACAGATGGTGCAAACGGCGTCGGGGCGCGTCAGGACAAACGACATCGCATTTCTGGATGAGGGCGAACCGGGCTTCGACCCCGAGCGGGGTGAGCCAAACCTATCTGTTAGCCGCCAGCACGCTACCATCCGGTACGATGCAACCACCCGCCAGTACCGCCTGCTGGCCGATGCGGGCGGACTGCCTGCAAACGGCAACAAAACCAAGATTCTGCGGGCCAACGACACCATTGAGCGAGCCGATCTGCCCGGCGTAGGCTACGTACTGTCGCCCGGCGACCAGATTGAACTGGGGGGCGAAGCAAAACTGCTGCTAGAAGGGGCCTGATAGGGTAAGGCGCTTTCAGATTGGCGATTTACTATCGGAAATCAATACCGAACTTTATCATCCTGAATAGGGTCAAAAATCAATATCCGTCAGTTCAAAATTCTGTTTCAGCGGAATCAGGCCACCTTCCTCCGCTCCGGGGTGATAAATAATTGTTTCGGGCTGTAGCCCCTTCTGCACGTTGCCGACGTCGCGCCGTCGGTTGCCGTTAGCGTCCAGAATCAGCCGGACACGGTACTGACCCGGTCTGAGCCGCCCGAAACTGTAGCTCGGTGTGCCGTAAGCCGTGCGAACAACTTTATAATCTTTGTCCAGTAACTCCACCATGAAATTCGTGCCTGCCGAGCCAACCGATGCCGCATTGACTCGCCCCGCAATCAGGCCGTAAGAGTCCTCGTCGGCCAGGCGGTACGTAGCCAGATACCGCGGTAATGTATCGCCCTGAACGCTGATAAACGCGCCCTTTTGCAATCGGAAGAGAACACTGTCGCGTCCCGAAACGGCACCACCCGGCCGGCCGGTGCGGTTTGCCGGCCGCTTAATAATCAAGCGCGAAAAGGTATTACTCCACGTGAGTTCAGCGGGTGTCAGAACATAGGGTTTGGTACTGTCGGGGCCGATGTTAATCAGGCCGGTGTCGTAGCGAAAAACAGGCTTATTGAAGGTTAAGGTAAACTCCAGGTTATTGTCGATGGGTTCGCTGGCTGGTGGGGTTATCTGCACCGTCAGGGGCGTTCGGTTTTTAGTCCGGGTTTTCAGGGGCGAGAAATAAATCCGTTCTTTCAGGTCCGTAACAGTCCCAATGGAGTCTTCGGCCGCAATCGTTACGTTGATGGTGTCGCCCGCAGCGCGGTTGGCGGGCCGGTAAAGCCGGATCAGTTTTGGCCCTTCCAGAAACGACACCAGCGTATCGCCCGGTTTGGTAAACTTCAACTGATAGGCCACAATGCCACTGCTGAGTTCAAGCCCCAGGGTTTCGTCGGTTCGTTCGCGCCGGCTGATGCGCGGCTTGCCATACCCCCGAAAGGCCACCATATTCACATCGGTATAATTGCGGGTCAGGTTCAGCACGCTGTCGCGGAAGGCCACGCGTTCGCCGGACGTGTTGTTCACCAGGTTCAGGTCTTTATCGTCGAAACCATATACCCTGAAAGGCCCGGCTTTCACGTTTTCGATCCGGTAGTTGCCGCTGCTGTCGGTGCGGGCGAAGTACTGCGGGCGCTTGCGGTTGATGGGCAGCGTATCAGTGGCGGCAAACAGACCCACCACAAAGCCCAGCAGCGGCTGTCGGCTTTCGTCGTCTACCACCCTGCCGGTTAAGTAGAGCGAGTCGAGCGTGGGACCGGTGCTGAAAACGACTTTGGAATCTTTCGCAATATTTCGTTCGGTGATGTCTTTGATACCGTCAGAAAAATCGATGGTGTAGGTCGTATTGGGTTGCAGGGGCTTGTTGAAGTTCAGCCGAACGCCCTGCGGCAGCGACTTCACAACGAACGTGTTGCTGTCCTGGGGGGTGATGGTTACTTTCTGCTGAAGGTTCTCGGTATTTACGTATTCGTCAAACGTTAGCTCAACCGATTTCCCTGTGTAATTCAGCTGACGCATTTTTGGGAGGCTGCTCACTAACTTTGGAGCCAGCGTATCTTTCTTGCCGCCGGGCGGCTGGGCAACCTGGGCACAGTTTTGAAGCAGGATAGGGAGCGACAGCAAACAGAGTAACAGGGCGGTACGAAACGACATAAGGACGCGTAGGCGTGAAGGCTAATTAGACCGTAACTCCGGCTAAGGCCATATAAATTAATGCGCTGACTACCGGGCCTGATGCTTCGGTAGTCGCTACAAAGGTAAACGCCCGTTCACCGTTCTTCTGTACCGGTTGACATAAAATGGGTAACCACTTCGTTACGTTAAGAGAGAAATTTAAGAAAATTTAACCCATCCGGGTCGGCTATGGGTTAATACCATTGGTCAGTTTGATACTTTTACCGCCTGAAGCAGGGCATCCCCCAACGTTCGGACTGACCTGAACCCTATCAATAACACGCGTTTTACATGATTCACACCCGCCTACGGGCCTGCATCGTTACGTGGACTGTGGCCCATTTGCTAACCGGCTGCTCCGGCCCCGCCGATCAGCTGGACAGCCAGATCAGCGACGCACTGGCCAACGATAATGCCCTTGATGCAACCGAAGCCAGTGCCATACGGGCATTTATTGCCAAAGAGAAAAAAGACCTTGCCGACGATAAGAAAACGGCTAAGCTGTTCAACAGCAGTGGCACGGTCGATGAGTCGGCCCTGGCGAACTACATAAAGCGCAATATCGACTACCGGAAGCTGGTCAAAGAAGGCAAAACGCCCACGGTTGCCCTATCTGGCGCTACGGCCTCAACCAAACCGCTGCGGCTGAAATTATACCTTGAAGCCAGCGCCAGCATGTTCCCCTACGATGCACCCGGCGGTAATGGGCTGTTTAAACGGGCACTCAACGATATCCTGACCCAATTCGACGCCGTTAATCCCGGACAGGGAAAAACGTTTGTGGTCAACACTGAAGTGAATGATCTGGGGTTGTCGATGTCACAGTTTTTCAAGCAGGGAAGCCTCTTTACCGTTGCTAAAACGAAGGGGAAAACGACCAGCACCGATTTTGAAGGCATCTTTCGGGAAATCCTGGGCAAAACCAACGGCGACGATCTGAGCGTGCTGGTTTCAGATTTGATCTACTCGGACCCTACCCTGAAAGGTATGAGTGCTCAGAAAACGCTCGATGCCGCTTCCTCGTTGCTGTCGACGGTGTTCAATCCCTATGCCCAGACCCACTCGATGCTCGTGCTGAAAATGACTGCTGACTTCGACGGTACGTATTATAGCTGGAATAATGTAAAGAAAACTTACCGGGGCGAACGGCCCTATTACCTGTGCCTGATCGGAACCAACGCGGCTATAGAGCGGCTGTATACCGATCCCAGCTACCAGACCATCCGGCGCTTTGACCAACTGCCGGGTTATGAAGATTCCTGGTTTTTTGGGAGAGACACCAAGACTGTTACGCCGTTCTACACCATCCTGGTCAACGACCCTTCCCGCAAAGGCCGGTTTAAGCGGGCCGATGAGGAAGTTCGCGCCCGGGCCAAAGCCATTCACACGCTCGATGCCGTCCAGCCCGACGTACAGGACAAAAGCTTAGCCATTCCGGTTGCGGTCGATTTATCGGCCCTGCGGCTGCCGGCATCGTTGCTGACGGACAAGAATCTGTACGTAGTGGAAGGAAAAGATAATTTTCGGGTCACATCCATTCAGCCTTACACAGGCACTAGTGGCACTACCCATAAGCTACTGCTGACCACCGACAAACCAGCTCGTGGCGACCGCACGGCCACAATCCGGCTGCGTCGTCAGTTTCCGCCCCGCTGGATTGCCAATACCAGTACGACCAATGATAATCCGGTCGATGCCGGGTCAACCTTCGGGTTGCAAAACCTATTGCAGGGCGTCGAACGAGCTTATAATCCGACTAACCAAACCGAGTATTTCACGCTAACGATAAATTTACAATGAATGAAAGGGTGAAACAGCGAGTAAGCGACAGCTAGCTACCCATTCGCTCGTTCACCTCTTACCCTTTCACTCATTCGCTGTTTCACCCTTTCACTCTTTAATTTATGGAAGAATCACTTTATAATTTTTACAACCTGTTTGTTAACAGTGCGCTGCTCGAAGATCTGTACCAGGAGGAACTGCTGTCGCCCCTGACCTGGTCGGCCATAGGGATTGCTCTGGTGGTCGCTTTTGCGTTTTACATCTGGCCATTAAACCGGGTTAGTTTCAGCGGGTTCGGAAGCTGGCTGCTCATGCTGGGTGTGAGTGCGCTGCTCCTGTTTGTGATTACGCTCGTTACGTGCTACCAGAAAGCAGGGCAGGAAATTCCCCGTGATGAAGCCGACACCAACCAGGGCTTTTTGTTTGACCAGGGCGTGAGCGTGTTTCTGAGTTACGCCTTCTCAATGGCCCTGCTGACGGCCCTTATCTTTTTTCTGATCTCGATGGTCATGAAAAATTTCAGCAAAAACGCCAAACACCAGCCTATTCTCTGGCCATCAAAGTAAAGCAGGGCCGCGAAGGCCGGGCCGCGATGGCTGGCCTACTAGTTTCTCAAAACTCTTAAAATTTATGCCAAAACTATTTGTCTTTGCCATTGGCGGAACGGGCTCGCGGGTGCTGAAAGCCCTAACGTTTCTGCTGGCATCGGGCGTTAAACTGGCCAACACGGATGAGATAATTCCCATCGTGCTGGACCCCCATGCCACCAACGACGACCTGCTCCGCACCAAAGACTTGCTGCGCGAGTACGGTACCATTCGGGCGGGCCTGCAAACTAAACCAACCGAGGGTTTCTTTGGAACCGAGATCAAAACACTGAACCGGGCTATCGGTGGCAACGCGACCATTGCCGATACGTACGTGTTCGAACTCCAGGGCGTTCAGCAGGAAAAATTCAAAGATTATATTAATTACGAGGGTCTGGATGCGCCAAATAAAGCGATGGCCAGTCTGCTGTTTTCGGAAGAGAATCTGGAAACCAAAATGGACATCGGCTTTGTGGGCAATCCCAACATCGGCAGTACGGTGCTGAACCAGTTTCGCTCCTCCGACGTGTTTCAGTCGTTTGCCGAAAACTTCGGGGCTAATGACCGGATCTTTATTGTCAGCTCGATTTTCGGCGGCACGGGCGCGGCTGGTTTTCCCATCCTGCTCAAGAACATCCGGGGGGCACAGGCCATTGGCCAGATTCCGAACCCGGCATTTCTGCGCGACGCCAAAATCGGTGCGGTTACGGTGATGCCGTATTTCAGCCTGACCACCAGCGACAATAAATTAATTGACCCCGCGTCGTTTATTGCTAAAACCAAAGCCGCGCTGGATTACTACCAGAAGGGCGTCAATCCATCGGTCAATGCCTTGTACTACATTGGCGACGACCAGACAAAGGCGTATACGTATGACCCCGGCGCGGGCGGGCAGAAAAACGAAGCCCACTTTGTGGAAATGGCCTCGGCCCTGGCCATTGTCGATTTCATGAACATAACAGACGCCAGCCTTGCCGTCAGCAACGGTCGCCCAACAACCCCAGTTTATAAAGAATATGGGCTTGAGCAGGATGGAACGACGCTTCAGTTAGGGAACCTCGCCGGCGCCACCAAACAACTCATCAGCCTGCCCCTGTCCAAAATGGCTCTGTTCAGCACGTACCTGAATCAGCGGCTGCGTGCGGCTGCCGGCACGGTGCAGTGGTCAAAAGCTAATCCGCCCATATCGACGGGGTTCATGAACTCTCAATTTTTCAACAGCATCAAAAATTTCGATGCCGGGTTCCGGCAGTGGCTGTCGGAGATGGCGGCTAACAAGCGCTCGTTTGCTCCCTTCCTGCTCGACTCGGCTAACCTGGGTCAGACGGTACGGGGTTTTGAGCCAAAGAAGAAAGGTCTTTTTGGGGGTGAGTCGGACGTGAAACTCGATATCGTCGATGATTTCGACCAGACGCTCAATAAAACGGCCGAGGGTAAAGCATACGTCAGCGAAGCCGACAAATTTATACAACTGTTCTCCGAAGGTACCGACCGGTTTGTCCGCGAGCGGTTGCCCAAGGTGCTGGATTACTAAGATATGCCCACAACACTCAGCTTACATAACCCAACGCCGGGGCTGCACTGGTACGTCAGCAAACCGCTCGGCACCGATCAGATTGCCGCCATCCGCGATCCGCAGGGTGGCCAGACGGTTAAGCAGCCAACGTCCATTCCCAGTCCGTTTGCCCGGATGGACCTGGTGCGGTCGGCTTTTCTGAACCTGTCGCTCAAGCCCGACCTCAGCGGCACCATCAACGATCAGCGCATCGTGTCAGACTGTTTTGACGTGGGTGAACTGTTTTTTAATTTCGATAAACTAAAGACGTTTATCACCATCACGCCCTTCGACGTTCGTACCGACCTGGACCGGATGCGCAATTCGGGCAACCAGGGTCACAAGCGGCTCGGCGATGCCCTGAAACTATTTCTGGATCAGGACGCAGCCGAGTACAATTTCGGGGCCATCAACCGGCTGTTCGTCTTGAGCTACCGGGGCCGGGTGGTAGGCGGCACGTCGCCGAAAACCTTGTTTTTCTCGTCGGGCAACGACCTGAGCTGGGTCGACGTATCAATGGGTAACGACCGGCTGTTCGATCACTCCGTTATGCCCCTGCACCAGCGCGATATTGAATACCAGAAGTTCTGGTACGCCATTAAGCTGTTTATGCCGGATTTCAGGACGCGCTTTCGGGAGGTTGACGACTACCTTAATCGCAGCCGTGCCCTGTTGCAGCAGCAAAACCCTGCCATGTTTTACGAGCATATCGAATCGCCCAACGGACAGCCGCTGCTGACCCGCGAGAAATTCGATTCGGACTTTGATGAACTGACTACCGGGCCGGGCGACGTAGTGGAGGTACTGGGCTTTACGCTCCGTAAGAAAAAATCGGACATCGGTGCCATTGATACGGTCAGCGATTTTATTATCAAGTCGGATAAGTATGCCCGATTAAATTCGGGAAAGCCGCGCCCGATGGCCTTGCAAAACCGGTTCTTCCGCCCGTTTACCTACGTGCCGCAGGCGCAGTGGAACCCCAATACGCCCGTTCCTTACGTAGCCCGCGAGTCCTGGCGCGATAACCTGCGGCCGCTGCCGGGCCAGCCAGGCAATTATCCATGGTTAACGGTCAGCGATTTGCTGGAGCCGTACCTCGTGCGTTTGCCATACCCCACCGACCGGGGACGTTTTTTTGATGGTAATCTCCAGTCACCGGCGGGTGAAAAAGGCTTTCTCCTGCCGCTTAAAAAGGATTTCTTCGATTTCTTCGACGTCGATGACCTGCTGACGGGCCGCGTTCGGCTAAAGATGACGCCACAGGGTGGAGGAATCAACGTAACGCTCGATATTCCTGTAACGGCTCCTAACCAGCCCGGTAACCAGTTCGTTACGTTCGAGCGCGTATATGCCCAGTCGGTTGGACCCCAAAACGCTACCGCACCGAACGAAGCCACAAACGAGGGTATCATTGTCGAGAATTCGTTCACGGTCAACATTTACCCATTTGTGCGGTCGGGTAGCGTATCGGTTCCGGCCGACTACCGCGTGCAATTGATTGAGTCGGGTTTCGACAGTCAGAATCAGTATGAACTAACGTATTACGGGCAGCAAACCAACGCGCCCGTGGCGGCTGAGTCGAAGCACCAGCGCACGGTTCGGCATCAGAATACCGACGGGTCGAGTGTGTATTACGTCATGCGGGAGGAGTTCGATTACCTGCAGACGAACATTCGCGCTGACGGCCGCGAGTTGAACGGCATCCTGATTCCACGCTGGCAGCGGTACGATGGCGGCAGCAAAGTATTCGAGTTTTCGGTCGATTTTGGCACCACGAACACCCACGTCGAATACAAAGTAGATGGGGGTGCTCCCCGTCCCTTCGACGTGGCCGAACTAACCCCGCAAGTAGCCACACTGGTGAATCCGGCACAGTATAATCCGGCCCTGTTTGAGTTGTTCCTGCTTTACGACCTCGAGTTTGTGCCGCCAACCATCGGCCCCGGTCGACCAGACAACTTCCCCACGCGCACGGCCATCGCCGAGCCGCTGAATCTGAGTTTCAACCAGCAAACGCAGGCGCTGGCCGACTTCAATATTCCTTTTTACGTGGAGCGACAGCCGGCGGGTTCCAACCGGATCACGACGAACCTGAAATGGGCCAAAGCGGGCGACCAGACCGAACGGCGCGTGGAGGCTTTTCTGGAAGAGTTGCTGATGCTGATTAAAAACAAAGTGCTGACCGAAGGCGGCAGTCTGACCCAGACAACGGTGTACTGGTTTTTCCCGGCCAGCATGTCGCCCGGCCGCGTGAGCCAGTTGCGGGCCGACTGGCAAATGCTGTACGAGCGCTATATTGGCGGGTCGGCGGGTCGGCTGCGCGAGGTGTCCGAGTCGGTGGCGCCCTTTTATTATTATAAGCAGAATCCTACCCTAAGCGCGTCGGCCCGGCCGGTGATCAACGTAGATATTGGCGGGGGAACATCCGATGTAGTCGTCTATGAGCGCAATGAGCCCAGACTGCTGACCTCATTCCGGTTTGCGGGCAACGCCATCTATGGGGATGCCTTCAGCGAATACGGCGCGGCCAGCCATAATGGCTTCGTTAGAAAATACTCGGACAAAATTCAGACCCTGCTCGACAGCCAGAGTCTGGGAAACCTGAGCGACAACAACCGGCGCATTCTGGACACGAACCGCTCGGAAGATATCATGGCGTTCTGGTTTTCAATTGAACGAAGCAACGATGTAAAAGCCAAAAGCATGCTGTCGTTCAATGGAATGCTGGCCAAAGACGAAGACCTGAAAGTGGTGTTTGTCCTGTTCTATACGGCCCTGCTGTATCACATTGCGCGGCTCATGAAACACCGGGGCATCGGCCTGCCGGGGGCGCTTACCTTCAGCGGTACGGGGTCTAAACTGCTGACCATTATCAGTTCTGACGACGCCATGCTGGGTAAGCTGGCCAGGGCGATTTTCGAGAAAGTGTACGAACAGACTTATGACACCAGCGGCCTGACCCTGTTTTATGAGAAACGAGGACCAAAAGAAGTAACCTGTAAAGGAGCCCTGATGCAGCCCCCTAACAGCCGCCCAGTCGACACCGAAGCGATCAGCTACGTATACCCGGCAACGTTTAATGATGAATTTTCAAAATTGACGTACACCGATCTGCGTAAGCCCGAAATTGTGGCGTCGCTGCTAAAGGAAACGAACGCGTTCATCGACTTCTTTTTCGCCCTGAACCAGCAGTTTAGCTTCGTCCGGAACCTGAACGTTTCCGCGCGGTCGCTGGGGGTGGCGCAGCAGGAGTTGCGGACTCATTTGGATACATCTCTGATGGATGGTATTCAGCGAAAGGAAAGCGATTTGGCTGCCGAGTTCAGCGGGATGTCTGATGCCCTGGGTGCGCCCATAGAAGAAACGTTGTTTTTCTACCCACTGATTGGGGCCATCAACAAATTAGCTAACGCGCTGGCGTGATTTAGTAGTAGGCCTTCGAGACCAAATATGGGTAACGTAACAGAGAAACACAGTTGGTCTTAAAGTCCGTTACAACACCTTGTTTTCGCTTGCTTATCATATGCTATGAACCGGACACGATTCGCTTTTCTATCATTTATTGCCATTGCCCTGGTTAGTTCGCCTTTGCCCCTAACTGCCCAGGCACAAAGTACGAATCAGGCTGCCGTCGACACCCTAACAAAGGACGTAGCGATGGCCGTATTAGGAAACCAGCAGGGAGACAAAGCAACTGAGATTATGAATCAGTTGTCTATGTGTGGGGATGGCTGCGACGCAGTGTCAATCATTAAAAACGTGGGTGGCTGGGATGCGGTGGGCGTCAAAATGGAAGAACTTGGCCGGTTGAAGAACACTGCTAAGTTTCAGGCTATGTCGTCCGGCGAGGCTAATGCCACCATTCGTCGGGAACTGGCCCGGTTTTATGGCCGCCATAAACGGGATAAGAACTACGGCGTTCCGCTGGGGCCGGACGTTCAGGCCCGGATGCTGGCAAAGATCGACGGGATGCTGCCTCCTGCCGCTGCACTCCAACCCGCTCCGGCGGTTGCTGGTAAACCAACGGCCGGTCAGGACGAACCGGCTGATGCGGTGGATGAGAACGGGAACATTGACCCCAAAGCAATCCAGATCAGCCGGTTGCAGCGGGAAGTAAAAGAAGCGCGGTCCAATAAAATATGGATGATCATTTTAAGCGCAATAGCCGGGCTCCTGGTAGGAGCCGGGGTCGTTTATTTCATGCTTTACCGCGCCCTGAAAAAAGAAGTCGATCGCCTGACAACTAATAATGACAAATTAAGCCGTGAACTGGATGCGGCCCGGCGCCCGAAAATTGCGAACGAACCCCGGCAGCCAAAACCGGAAAACCGGCAGAGACAGGAAACGTATGCACCGCCCCGGCCAGAACCGCCCAATTCCCCGGCCCCAGTTGATGCAAAACCAGTAGCCGAGCCTGTTCCGGTAACGCCGTTGGTCATACATGCTGAAACACCAGTGGCCGGTGCGCCGGTCCTGAGCGAACCCGTTATCGAGTCGAAATCTATCCCTGAACCGGTTCAAACCCAGTCGCAGTCATCACCCGCGCCAACCGTGTCCTCTGCCCGTAGTGAGGTGTTCTATTTTCCGCCCCCGGACCCAAATGGGCAGTTCGACAACGCACACCGGTCCGATACGCTTTCGCCCGAATCAGCCTATCGGTTTAGCACGAATCCCGAAACACCCGACCTGGCAACCTTCCGGTTCGAGGCCGAGCCGGGCCGTGTGGCGCGTTTCCTGACGTACCGTAACTACATGATTGAACCCGCCTGCGATAGTGAAAACAGTTTTTCATCTACCTATACGCGAATTGCCATGCGTCGGGATGGAGAGGCCGTGCTCGAAAATGGCCACTGGCGCGTGAAAACCAAAGCCCTGATCCGGTATGAATAAGACATTACTGGTTTTATATCAATGCGATACATACGTCTGCTGATCTAAAATGTATATTAAAGCCCTGATTGTTAGTTTATTGCTGGCCATGTTGCTTTACCTGTCGGGTTGCTCAGGATGCTCTCGATCAGGCAGTCATACTCCGCACCGCCGAAAACAGAGCATGGCTAATCGGGAAGCCGGGCAACCAACTCAGCCATCGACCGAACCAGCTCGCACGGCTTCTAAGCCGGTTCTGAAACAAATCGGTGATGGCCCAACAGAGGTAGCCATGTCCCGTGAAAATGGTGTATATAAAGTGCCGGTTACCGTTAACGGCGTACCGATGCGGTTTATACTCGACACGGGGGCAAGTCTAATCTCGATGTCGACTGCCGAAGCCGAACGCATGTATAAAAGCGGAGCTATTACGAAAGACGATATTATTGGCCGGTCGCGGTTTCAGGATGCGACCGGGGCTATTTCGCCCGGTGCGGTCGTCCGCCTAAAGTCGGTGCAAATCGGCGACCGGGTTTTGGAAAACGTAAGTGCCAACATTGTTAGTGGCTCCTCCGCTCCTTTATTGCTGGGGCAGTCTGCTTTGTCGAAGTTTGGTAAAATTTCGGTGGATTACCGACGTAACGTGGTGACGTTTGATTGATATTTTGTGTTTAGACTTTTGTGTTCTGAACACAGTCGCCGTTTACGCTGCGTGTTGTGTAATTGAATTGAAAATAAGCCTCCTGTCTCTATGACCGAAACCGAACTGATCGACCGACTCCGTGAGGCCATCGTGCTCGACGGCCCCGATGCCTGGCGGAACAACGGATACCTTCAGGACGCCCAGGCAGTGGGGCTACCGCTCGAAGTAGCCCTGAAACGGGCGAATGAGGTGAGCCAGGAGGTGGGTAATAATACTATTTTATTCCAGAACATCCAAGCCCGCATTGCCCGGCTGGCGCAGCCCTCCCGCAGCCACCTAATCGAGCAGGACATGGGCCAGATTGTTAATGCGGCCCGGTCATTGAAACTGTCTCCCGACTTTGTCCGTAACCGGTGGGTGCCCGCCGAACTTGCCCGGCTGAAACCCGCATCTGCTCCACCTGAACCCACACCGGTAGCTGTTGCGCCTATTGCGCCCCCGGCTCCGGTTGCCGCCCCGGTTAATGACGACAGCGATTTCAGTGATTTGCTCGATGTTGAAGAGGAGCCAGTTCAGCCTGCGTCCATAGCACCAATAGAACCGCCTGCCAAAGCTGTGGTTCCTGAACCCGTACCGGAACCGCCTAAACCGCC
>DATHAW010000109.1:0-12561 GCA_035296465.1 Spirosoma sp. | reverse complement strand
GTTCCCAATGTAGACCTGGGAACCACGAACACCCCGACGCGGAATGTTTGGTTACTTTCAGTAACGAGCTCAATATATTCCAGTTTTTTCTTAAATATCGCATGCAGGCTTTTACAGAGACGACACAACTCGACACAATGGCAAAAACCCCTTCCAAAGCACACCCCTGGCACGGCATCTCGCCGGGCGATAACGCGCCGAATGTTCTAACGGCTTTTATTGAAATCGTCCCGACCGATACCGTCAAGTATGAAATTGATAAAGAGTCGGGCTATCTTAAAATTGACCGGCCACAGCAATACTCAAACATCATTCCGGCGCTGTATGGCTTTGTGCCCCGTACGTTCTGTGGCGAGCGAATTGCTAAACTTGCTTCGGAGCGGTCGGGCCGGTACGTGGAGATGGGCGACGGCGACCCCCTCGATATTTGTGTGCTAACTGAACGAGAAATCACGCACGGCGACATTCTCTTGCAGGCGATTCCCATTGGCGGCTTCCGGCTGATTGACAAAGGCGAAGCGGACGACAAAATCATTGCCGTGCTCAAGGGCGACTCCATGTTTGGTCATTTCGACGAACTGGCCGACCTGCCCGAAGCGGTTGTGAAACGCTTGCGCCATTACTTCATGACCTACAAAAACCTGCCCGACGAACCCCCGGTTATGGAACTGGCCAACATCTACGGCCGAGAAGAAGCCCTCGAAGTAATCCGAACCTCCATGCAGGATTACGCCGAGATGCCGTCATAAACCATACCCACTACGTGCTGAAACCGGACCCATGTCAGAACGCTAACGGTCCGGTTTTGCTTTTTCGACCATTTATCCGCCGAATCACGCACTCAACATTTTTCCGTTCAAGTGGGTCGTTTGGGCCGTACTTTTGTTAACTAGTAGTACAGCTTTATTACCCCTATCTGTTACATGCGACAGTTTCTCAAATACGTTCTGGCGACAATCGTTGGTATTCTCCTGCTTTCATTTTTTAGTTTCCTCCTGCTGGCCGGGATTGGTGCGGCTCTGTCGTCTTCGTCCGATAAACGGACTACCGTAAAGGAAAAATCGGTTCTTAAACTGGATTTGGATAAACCCATTCAGGAGCGTAGCGTCGACAATCCATTCGAGGGACTGGGGCCGGTTGGCGGCTCGGGCAATGCCATCGGACTGATAGAACTGAAGCAAGCGCTGAAGGAAGCCAAAACCGATGATAACATCCGGGGCATTTACCTCCAGACCGAAACGCCGGTTGCCGGCTGGGCGTCGCTTGAAGAGGTACGTAACGCCCTCGTCGATTTTAAAAAGTCGAAGAAATTTGTTTACGCCTACGCGGAATCGATGAGCGAAAAAGGCTATTACCTCGCATCGGTTGCGGATAAGATTTATCTCAACCCGGCGGGTGATCTGGAATGGAACGGCCTGAATGCCGAACTATCCTTTTTTAAGGGTACGCTCGATAAACTGGGGATTGAGCCGGAGATTTTTAAAGTAGGTGAATTTAAAAGCGCGGTGGAGCCCTTCATTCGTGAGAATATGAGTGATCCGAACCGCCTGCAGGTTTCGTCTTTCCTCAATTCCATCAACGACCACATGCTGGTAAATGTAGCCCAGAGTCGGGGCCTGCGTGTCGATTCGCTTCGGAATTACGCGAACAATCTGACCATTCAGAAACCGGCCGACGCGCTACGGACCAAACTCGTTACGAACATTGGTTACCAGGATGAGCTCGAAACCCTGATGCGTAAGCAGATGGATATCGATGCCAAGAAGAAGATCAACTACGTATCGGTGGGCAAATACCGCGGGAGCGACAAAGACGATGAGTCGGGCAGCGGCTCGAACCGGATTGCCGTCATTATCGCATCGGGTGATATTAACTCGGGGAAGGGGGATGCCAACAGCATCGGGTCCGAAACCATTGTGGAGGAGTTACGGAAGGCCCGCTTAGACGAAAAGGTAAAGGCCATTGTGCTGCGTGTCAATTCAGGCGGGGGCAGTGCACTCGCGTCCGATGTGATGTTCCGCGAAGTCGAACTCGCCAAAAAGACGAAGCCGGTCATTGGCTCCATGTCCGATTATGCGGCTTCGGGCGGCTATTACATGCTCATGGGCTGTAACAAAATTGTGGCCCAGCCCAATACCATCACGGGGTCGATTGGCGTATTTTCACTGCTGTTCAATACGGAAACGTTTTTCAAAGACAAACTGGGGGTTACCTACGACCGGGTGAAAACAAATACCAATGCCGACTACCCGACCGTAACGCACGAAATGACGCCGTTTCAGAAACAGGTACTCCAGCGCCGGACCGAGCAGATCTACGCTGAATTCACCGGTAAAGCAGCAATAGGTCGTAAATTATCCGTCGATAGTCTGCGGGCCATTGCCGGAGGGCGCGTCTGGACGGGCAGCCAGGGTAAAGCCATTGGCCTGGTCGATCAGCTCGGTGGCCTGGATGTAGCCATCGCCTTGGCGGCTCAAACGGCTAAGCTGAAAGAAGGTGATTACAGACTGAAGTACCAGCCCCGCAAGAAAGAGTTTTTTGAGCAAATCATGAGTTCATTAAACGGTGACGAAGAAGCGAAAGTCCAGGCACAGCTTGGCGAATTGGCACCGTACGTTACGTACCTGAAAAAGCTCAAAACCATGTCCGGCGTTCAGGCCCGCCTGCCGTTCGAGATGGATATCCGATAGTGTTAAGTTAGGTTTGCAGTAGTTCGGACCGCTACGGGTTTTAAAATCCGTAGCGGTCTTTTTTGGTTAGTCAGTACCGGCTCATTTAGGAACCTGCCCCGCCGTTTTTTTGTAATTTTGGCGGATAGCCCGTTCATCGTGAAAAAAGTTGCCTTTTATACGCTCGGCTGTAAGCTGAATTTCTCCGAAACCTCGACCCTAGCCCGCCTGCTGGAGCAACAAGGGCACGAGCGGGTGGAGTTCAACGAGCAACCCGACGTTTTCATTATCAACACCTGCTCCGTTACCGACAACGCCGACAAAAAATGCCGCAAGATTGTTCGCGAAGCGCAAAAGATCAATCCCAACGGCTACGTAGCAATTGTAGGTTGCTACGCTCAACTGAAACCAACGGAGATTTCGGTGATTCCGGGCGTAGATGCCGTGCTGGGTGCGGCCGAAAAATTCCGGCTTCACGAACTCATCGGCACGTTTGAGAAAACGGCAATCGGCCAACCCGCTGTTGTATACCACTCGCCCATTAGTGAGACCCTTGATTACCATGCATCCTATTCGCTCAACGACCGGACACGTACCTTCCTGAAAGTGCAGGACGGCTGCGATTACCCCTGCGCTTACTGCACAATCCCGCTGGCACGGGGAAAAAGCCGGTCCGATACGGTCCAAAACGTTGTGCAGGCTGCCCATGCCATAGCTGGCCGGGGCGTAAAGGAAATCGTTCTTACAGGGGTTAACATCGGCGACTTCGGCCTGACCCCCACAACTGGTGCTGACGGGCAATGTAACGAAACGTTTTTTGATCTGATCCAGTCCCTGGATGAAGTGGAGGGTGTGGAACGATTCCGTATTTCGAGCATCGAGCCAAACCTACTGACCGATGACATCATCAGCTTCGTGGCGCAGTCGAAGCGGTTTGTGCCGCATTTCCATGTTCCGTTGCAATCGGGATCGAACCGGGTGCTGGGACTTATGCGCCGTCGCTACAAGCGTGAGCTGTATGCCGAACGCGTTGCCCAAATCAAGGCGCTGATGCCCCATGCCTGCATTGGTGTCGACGTAATTGTGGGCCATCCCGGCGAAACCGATGATGCTTTTCTGGAGACGTACCAGTTTCTGAACGAATTACCTATCTCCTACCTGCACGTATTCACCTATTCCGAGCGGCCCAACACTACGGCCATCACCATTAAACCCACCGTGCCGGGCCATGTCCGGGCCGAGCGGTCGAAGATGTTGCATATTCTGTCGGAGAAAAAACGCCGGGCGTTTTACGACTCGCAGATCGGGCGCGCTGCTACGGTCTTGTTTGAGGAAGACATTACCAATGGCCTTATGCAGGGTTTTACCGAGAATTACGTCCGGGTAGTCGCCAAATATGACCCGTTACTCATCAACGAAACGCTGCCCGTGCATCTAACCGCTGTGAACGCCGATGGGCTAATGGAAGTAACTGAAGCCGAAAGCGTGTTTGTAACCCATTGATTAATCCGGCCGGGTTTATCAATCGATTGTCATCATTCAAGACTATCATACTTCCGGTTAATCAACTCGGCCACCAAACCCGTCCAGCCCGTTTGGTGGCTGGCCCCCACACCCCGACCGTTGTCGCCGTCGAAATATTCGTAAAACAAAACGTGATTGCGGAAGTGCGGGTCTTGGTACTTTGGGTGCTGCCCGTATGAGGGCCGGTTACCGTCAGCATTCTGCGTAAACAGGCTGATGAGTCGGTTGGTTAATTCAGCCGCTACGGCCTTCAGCGTGATCTGCTGACCCGACCCAACCGGGTATTCAACCGTGAATGCATCACCGAAATAGTCGTAGAACCGCTCAATGCTCTCGATGAGCAGGTAGTTGACCGGCATCCAGACCGGGCCCCGCCAGTTGCTGTTTCCCCCAAACATACTACTGTCGCTCTCGGCGGGTGTATACGCCAGCCGGAACGTAGTGTGATCCAACGTAAATTCATAAGGCTGGTCGCGGTACACCTTCGACACCGCCCGAACACCGTGGGGGCTCAAAAACTCGGTTTCATCCAGGATTCGGCTCAGCAGCGATTTAAGCCGGAAGCCCCGCAACAAACTCAGCAGTCGTTTTTCCTGTCTGCCCGCTTCAACATAGCGTGATACCTGTTCGTAAAGATCGGGACGGTGGGTTTGAAACCACGTCATTCGTTCTACAAAGGCCGGACGGCTGCGCAGCAGTTCGTCGTCCAGCACTTCTACGGCAAACATGGGAATCAGTCCCACCATCGTTCTGACGCGCATCCGCACTGCGTCTCCGTTGGACATCCGGATCTGATCGTAGAAAAACCCGTCGCCTTCGTCCCACAGGCCCCGGTTCGTCTTACCCATGCTGGTGATGGCCCCGGCGATGTACAGAAAATGGTCGAAGAACTTGGTTGCCAGTTCGTCGTAGATCTCGTCGTGAGCAGCTAGTTCGAGCGCAATCCGCATCATGTTCAGGGCGTACATGGCCATCCAGCTCGTACCATCGGCCTGTTCGAGGTGGCTTCCATCGGGCAGCACCGTGTTGCGATCGAACACGCCGATATTGTCGAGACCCAGAAAACCGCCCTCAAAAATATTGTTGCCCGACTCATCTTTGCGGTTTACCCACCAAGTAAAGTTGAGCATCAGTTTATGGAAAACGCCCCGCAGAAACGCCAGGTCTTCCTCACCTGGTGGTTTGCACTCAAGCGCCATATGATACATGCGCCAGGCAGCCCATGCCTGCACGGGCGGGTTCACATCCGAAAAATTCCACTCGTAGGCAGGCAGTTGGCCATTGGGGTGCATATACCACTCGTTGGTCAGCAGCATCAGTTGCTGTTTGGCAAAATCGGGGTCGATCACGGCCAGCGTTACGCAGTGAAAGGCCCAGTCCCAGGCGGCATACCATGGGTACTCCCACTTATCGGGCATCGAAATAACCGATGCGTTGATGAGTTGTAGCCAGGTTCGGTTGCGGCCCATTGTTCGCTCCGGGGGTGGGCCGTCAGGCGACTCCCCCGCACCGGCGGACCGGCCAACATCACCGGCCAGCCACCGCGACACGTCATAATAATAATACTGCTTGCTCCAGAGCATGCCGGCAAAAGCCTGCCGCTGCACGAGTTTCTCGTCGGGTGTGGCCTGTCCAGGATGGACCTCCGCATAAAAATCATCGGCTTCAGCTTTACGCTGCGCCACTAAGGCATCAAATTGGGCAAACGGTTCAGCGGGTCCGAGTGCATCGGTGCCTGAGTAGGTGAGCCGCAGCCGGACCGTTGTCGACGTACCGGCCTCCAGCGTCAGGGCATAATGCGCAGCGGCTTTCGTGCCCATAGTAGCCGGATTTATGGTGTCGGCCCCGTGCAGCAAATAATCGTTGATGCCATCTTTCGGGTAGCGTGAGTCAGGATGGTTGTTAAATCGGGATTTGTTTGTTTCATTTTCGCAGAAAAGCCACGCAGGTTGCCCGTCAGCCTGGCATACGTACTGACCAAGCGCCGACCCTTCTGCAATGACCGTGCCATCGGGCTGCCGCACAAGGGCGGGTCGCTGCCGGGGCACGCCATCCGTATCGTCGCCCCAGTGCCACGTATTTCGAAACCAAAGCGTTGGCAGCAGGTGCAGGGTAGCAGGCTCGGGGTTCTGCTCCGGTTGGGCGCGATTATGCACCGTCACCTTCATCAGTATATCCTGCGGACCCGCTTTGGCGTATTCAACATAGACGTCGAAGTAACGATCCTCATCGAAAATGCCCGTGTCGAGTAGTTCAAATTCTGGCTCCAGCCGATTCCGGTGTCGGTTTTCCCGCACGATCTGCTCATAGGGATAAGCCCTTTGGGGGTATTTATACAGCATCCGCTGGTAGGAATGCGTCGGCGTAGCATCCAGATAATAGTACAGCTCCTTAACGTCCTCCCCATGGTTGCCTTCGCCATTGGTCAGACCAAAGTACCGTTCTTTCAGAATTGGGTCGCGGCCATTCCAGAGCGACAACCCCAGACATAACTGCTGCTTGTCATCGCAGAAACCCGCAATGCCGTCTTCACCCCAGCGGTAGGCGTAGCTGCGGGCCATGTCATGCGTAGTGTAGTTCCAGGCATCGCCGTTGGCGCTGTAATCCTCGCGGACGGTGCCCCACTGCCGGTCAGATACGTAGGGTCCCCACTGCCGCCAGGCGGGGTCTTCAAGGCGCTGGTGTTCGAGAGACATAGGCCCATTAATAGAATTGTGCGTTGTAGTTACCGGTGGTTGGTGGTCTATTGGTTTTTCATCCCCCCGTGGCAAACCCCTCAAACACGGTCATGCCGCCATCGATGAAGATACTGGCTCCGGTGATGTAATCGGACTTGTCAGATGCCAGAAACACGGCCAAGTTGCCAATATCCTGCGGCTGCCCGATGCGGTTATAGGGAATGAGCGACATCAGGCTGTTTAAGGCCTGGGGTGTTTCCCAGGCCGGTCGGTTGATGGGTGTTTGAATAGCACCGGGGCAGATGCTGTTGACCCGTATCTGTCGATCACCGTACTCCTGCGCCAGCGACTGCATCAGCATTTTAATGGCTCCCTTCGAAGACGCGTAATTAACATGACCGGCCCACGGAATCAGTTCATGCACCGAGCTCATGCAAATGATTTTGCCCGTTGCCGCCGAAATTTCCGGGCGTGGTCCCCGACGGAGGAATTCCCGAATGGCCTCACGGGCGCACAGAAATTGCCCCGTTAGATTAACCGCAATAACGGTGTTCCACTGCTCAAGGGTCATCTCATGGAATTGGGCATCGCGCTGAAGGCCGGCATTATTCACCAGAATGTCGACCGTGCCATAGGTAGCTACTACGTCGGCAAACATGCGGATAACCTCATCTTCCTTACTGACGTCGCACTGGGCTGTCATGCCGGTGCCGCCCGCATCCGTAATTTCCCTGAGCACTGCATCAGCCGCCGGCTGCGAACCGGGCACTGGATAATTGATAACGACAGTAGCCCCGGCCTGGGCCATTGATTTGGCTACGCCTGCTCCAATGCCACTGCTGGCGCCGGTAATAATGGCAATTTGCCCTTTTAATTCAGTACCCATCGAATTGCCGTTTACGGTAAGTAAGCTATTTACGACCCGTTTGGTTTATCAATTCGGTAAAACCGTAGCAGGTGGGTGGTTTTCAATCCCAACATTCAACTAATTTAGGGGCTGCACGGAGTACGTACGTAACTCTCTGTTTTACTCAATTACTTCCCTATCGTATGTTCACCACAAAACGGATTCCATTTTACATTGCCTTTCCGTTCGCTCTGCGCTCTGTTTCGCTCTTTCTGGCTTATTCTGTAGTCATCTGCCTGCTTTATTCACTGGCAGGCTGGACATTTCTCGCCATTCCGTTTGTTCCCGTTGCCACCATCGGCACAGCCGTTGCTTTTTACGTTGGTTTCAAAAGCAACTCATCGTACGACCGGCTGTGGGAAGCACGGCGGGTTTGGGGAAGCCTGACAAATGCCAGCCGGGCCTGGGGTATAATGACATTAGATTACATTACGAACCGGGACACCAACAATCCATTGCCTGAAGAAGGTCTACAGGAAATTCGTCGTGAATTGATCTACCGGCATCTGGCTTTTCTGACGGCACTGCGGGTACAGCTTCGACAAAAGCCCGTTTGGGAACTGCACCGCGACCCGGCCCACGAAGTGGTGGAACGTATTCAGGAATTTCGGCAGTGCAGTCTTGATAAAGAATTAAGCCGCTTTTTACCGGTTAGTCAGATCGAGCAGTTGATCAGACACCCTAATCCGGCCACTATACTGATGAAACAGCAGTCGGCCCAACTCCGTGAACTCCGCGAGGGCAATTATCTCCCCGAATACTATCATGTTGAAATGGAGCGAATGCTGGCTGAGTTTTATAACCAGCAGGGTGCCTGCGAACGCATTAAATCCTTTCCATTTCCTCGCCAATATGCCTTTTTCAGCTATGTCTTTGTTTGGCTGTTCATTGCTGTTCTGCCGTTTGGTTTACTAACCGAGATGGCCAAGACCAGTAGCTGGCATGTCTGGCTAACCGTTCCTTTCTTCACCGTCATCGCCTGGATTTTCAACACCATGGAAATAGTGGGAGACACCAGCGAAAATCCATTCGAGAATAGTATCAACGACGTACCCATGACGGCCATTTGCCGAAATATTGAAATCGATTTACGCGACATGCTTGGCGAAACGGAACTACCCAAACGGGTTCAATCTATCAAGAATATCCTCATGTAATAGGGATAAATAGACTTGAATCCCTAATGACTACTATTGCTACGTAAGACAAAAATTATAGTGGCTGAAATTTCATCAGAACTAACATATTGTACTTTGTTGGGTAAAAATAGCGACTAGTGCGTCAGAAGTGACAATAGATCAAATTATTAGAATAATACAACCCATGCGGCATTATAAGGGACTTATTGTATTTTTTCAATAAACGCCCTATTATACTAATACTGGATTGTCTTTTTAGATGAACTTTCGCTAAAAGACTGGTTTTCAGCTGTTGACCTATTGCACCGGGAAATTTGATTGCCCCACCTTTGTCCCAGTCAAACAAGCAAATACAACCACCACAATCCAATCAACAGATGAAAACATTTCGTTTATCAATCGCAGTATTACTGTCACTATGGAGTCTGGCTGGCCAGGGTGCCAAAGCCGACGATGGTTCGGGACCGAATGGGTGGAAAATTGAAAAGTCCGACAACAAGAAAGTTCGCCTATATATCCCGACGGAAAGCCAAAAACAAAATGCCCCGGTTGACATTGCCATCATCGACACCGAAGGAACTGTATTGTACAAAGGGGTAGTTCGTGGCAAAACCGGGCAACAGTCGTTCAATCTCAAAAATCTGCCCGACGGCCAGTATTATATTACGGCCGGAAACAACGCCTGGTGGATGTCGCAGGGGGTTAGCATCCAGGGCAATGGCCTGACGGTAGATGCCCGCAATCTGCAACAGGTGATGCAGCCCACGCTGAGAGCCTATGAGAAGAACAAAATTGAGGTGGTCATGCCCGCTACCAACGTGACGGACGCTAGTGTAGTTATCTACGACGCGCAGAACGTGCTGGTACACGCCGAGAAGCTTACCGGGCCAGCCCGCCGGTTCGACCTCTCGTCACTACCCGAAGGTGCCTATACGTTCGTTGTTGGTCCCCAGCAGAAACGCTTCTCGTCCCGCGTGGACGTCAGGAAGTAGGCAGGCAACCGGCCTAACCGGGTCTGTCTCCAAACATAATGCCCAGCCGGTAATTCTATCGGCTGGGCATTATGTTTGGGAGCAGTTATAAACCATCTAAGCGGGTAATACGTCCGCTTCCAGCGCCACCGGTGGTGTTTCGGGATCCTGCTTTTTCTGCTGATTCATCAGTTTAGCCAGTTTAGGGGTAATCTCCGGCTCCTCACCCCGCATCCGCAGTAGGGACAACTCTTTCATTTTCGATTCAAATACAATATCCACGTCTTTGCCATACGTATTGACCGGCGAATAGAGCCAGTCGGCATGGGCTTCGCGCCGGGCTTTAGGGTCTTCGCGTTCCTGCCGCGAATCTGAATAATGAAACACCGGCCGGAGGTCCCACGTATTATACGCCATCATAAAGGCTTCTTCCTGCGTGAGGTCGCCGGGATTGAGGGCGTGGTGGAAGTAATCGAAAACGACGGGCGTACCAATGGTCTCATAAACCGAAACTAAGTCGGCCACTCCGTAGAGACTAACCCGGTCGTCATTTTCGACAGTCAGCCGGGCACGAAGATTTTCGGAAAGCAGGTTAAAATTCTGACAGAATCGGGCCAGCGTCGCTGCTTTGTCGCCATAGGTGCCACCCGCATGGATGTTAATTTTGTTCCAGTGCGAGGGTTTCAGCCCCATCAGGTCAAACACTTCGGACTGGTATTCAAGATCTACGATGGTATTGTCGAGCGTTTTGCCCTGACCGGCGAGGTGATTGAATGGACCGGGGTGCATGGTCAGTCGGATGGGCCGGGCACCTATCGCTTCGAGCGTTGCCCGAATCTCCGTATAATCGGGCAAACTGGCAATCTTATATTCTGACGCCCACGGGAACAGATCTGACGAAATACGGAACAGGCCAAAGCCATGGGCCAGGTTCCAGTCCACGATTGTCAACAGATCCTGCACGTTTTTCAACGCCAGTTCAGAGGCATACGTAATGCCCTTCTCGGTGAATGTCTTTTTGATCATCCCCCGATTCGTCATTACTTTATCGGCCTGAAGACTTAGGTTAATGCAGGCATAGCCAACGTTGACTGGTGTCAGATTCATGCCGATTTAACCGGATTTCGCCTGCTTCGGTTTCGATTTTATTACCGTTCGTTCAAAAGTTGAGCGTTAACGATGACATTTACTTCTTCGTGGGTATCTTCCATTCCAGACCAGCCTGCATCAACTGAACGCGGTTTATGGAAGATTTTACGCCTGAACAAAACGGTGTCATTGCCGACGCATACTGCTCCATGGCTCGCGCCCTGAATCAATTTCAGGTCATGCGCTGGACGGAGTTTTTATATGAGCAACAGTTGGACCTGAATGCGTATCAGACGAGTCTGCTGAACCGGGCGCATGACCTGCAAACGATGGCAGCCCGGCCTGCCTTTCAGAACCCAGCGGCAATGACCAGCGCCATTCAGCAGGCCATGTCGAATTCTGAAAGCAGCCTGACCCACATTCGTAACCTGTCGGTGGCGCTCAATATAGGGGCCGTTATGGTGGCCCTAGCCGCCTATGTAGCCCGCGCTAATTTGCGGGGCATCGAAACCGCCCTGCGGGAACTGAGTGAACTGGTTAAAGTGGAAGATCAGGAGCCGTAAGTCATAAAACGGGTCAGTCCGGTAGAGCCGAAAGCGACCGATGCATAAGCAATTCTTGAGCATCGGTCGCTTTCGGCTCTACCGGACTGACCCGTTTCTTATAAAATCAATCCCGATGGCGACTTCACACCAACCAGTTCGACTTCAAATACTAAATCCTGCCCCGCCAGCGGGTGGTTGGCGTCGAGCGTTACGTTTGTTTCGGTTAGGTCACGAACGATTACCGGAATGGGCCGGGGGTTACCGTCTTCGTGCATATTGAGCGTCATTCCCATTTCAAGAGGAATATCGTTGGGAATATCGGTGCGGTTCAACGTGAAGATCATCTCTTCATTGGCCGGGCCATAGGCATCTTCCACCGGTATGTTAATGGTTTTTTTCTCGCCCTGATTCATTCCTGCTACGCCATCGTCGAAGCCTTTGATGACCTGACCACTGCCAACCGTAAATTCCAGTGGGGTGCGGCCCTCCGATGAATCAAATACGGTTCCGTCGCTCAGTGTGCCGGTGTAATGCACCTGAACTGTGTCGCCAGATTTTGCTTGTGCCATAATGCTGTTGGTTTAGTTAAACGCTGCCCTAAATCTACCGGAACTTCCGGCCAAGAGTGAACGGTACGCTAACTTTTGACCAACTATCCAGCCGGGTCAAAAGTTTACACGGCATTGTCTTACGCTGAAGGCCTCCCAATACGTCGTTAGCTGGCTTTCAGTGTAATCCGCCGTAGTTTATGCCGGCTATAACTAACTTTATTTATCAATAGGCCCGCGCAAATACGACACGGCCCGGCGACGGTTTGCCGGAGTATACACATTGGCCATCCTCACTTTCCTGATCCAGCGGAATGCACCGAATGGTGGCTTTGGTGGCTTCTTTGATCGCTTCTTCGGTTTCCGGCGTACCGTCCCAGTGCGCCAGCAGGAAGCCGCCCTTTTCGAGTTGTTCTTGAAATTGTTCGAACGTGTCGACCCGAAACGTATTGGACTGCCGGAAGGCATAGGCTTTGTCGTAAATAGCCTGC
>DATHAW010000108.1:0-2175 GCA_035296465.1 Spirosoma sp. | reverse complement strand
GTTGACCGGTATTCTCACGGGTGTTGTGATAACCACCCTGCTGGATTCTTCGTCAGCGGTTATCATCATGACCATCGCACTGGTGAACGCCAACGCGTTATGCTCCCGTCAGGCGCTGGGTGTGGTGCTGGGGGCCAACATCGGTACCACCTTTTCGAGTCAGCTCATCGCACTGGATATTGGCCAGTGGGCCGGCTTGCCGATGGCCGTCGGTTTTGGCCTGATGGTTATTTTTAAACAAGAGCAGATTGTGCAGTGGGGACACGTGCTGTTCGGCTTAGGCCTGTTGTTTTTGGGTCTTTTTTTGATGGAAGAAGCGACAAAGCCTGTCAAAACAATACCACAAGCTAATATGAAGGATTTGGCCAATCCGGCACCAGTTCAGCACATTGGATTTGAAGATAGCCGGCCCGCCGGAGCGGTCGTATTTACGACGTTTAAAGGGGTTGTTTTTAAGCTGCATGGTCTTGCTGGTTAAGCAAGTCAGCGTGCCGGTTTATTAGACCATCTCAAGACCAGCAATTTGGACTCTGTGCCTTTCTCACGGCCAAATTTCAAGGCAGTGTTGGCCTGGCTCTTCATAATCACTTGATTTGTAGCTTACCTTATGAACAGCAAGCTATCAACATTTCAAACTTACTTATGGATCGATAATGTCTAATTTTGTGACACCAGCAGAAATAAAGCTGCTTCATGGGTAAATAGCCTGTTAGACTTTTGAGCGTAGAACACGTTAAAGCTACCTGTTTGGCTCTATTGTGCGTTTTTATCAGGTCGATCCCTATTTAGGGTTACGCTGATAAAATGATTAACCTTTATGAATTCATCTCCAAATCATAGTTATAACTTTTCTTCTAAACCAGGAGATAACCGGCCCGTACGGGTTATGATTATAGCTGGCCTCCTGTTTATGGCAGCATTTGTGGGAGTTTATTTTCAAGCTCAAAACAGAGATTATTCCTGGCTGTTTGTATTATTGACTATTTCGGTGGTTTTCAAGCTGCTCCGGCTTCTGCATGAATGGTATCACTACTGGGTGATTGTTCCGGCAACGCCCCCTCCCTCAATAAAAACCTGGACTGTTGATGTACTGACGACTTACTGTCGGGGCGAACCCCAGGACATGGTCGTCCATACCTTAAGAGCCATTCAGAATCTGACTTACCCGCACACTACGTATCTGTGTGATGAAGCGGACGATCCGTATTTAAAGCAGGTGTGTGCCGAAATGGGTATTCAGCACGTAACCCGCCAGGAAAAGACTGATGCGAAAGCCGGCAACATCAACAATGCTCTTCGCCAGGCTACTGGTGAAGTTTGTCTGGTCATTGATCCTGACCACGTGCCGGCACCTGATTTTTTTGACCACATATTACCGTTCTTCGAAGATGCAGCCGTCGGATTCGTTCAGTGTGTGCAGGCTTATTCCAATCGAAAAGAAAGCATCGTAGCCTACGGAGCCACCGAGCAGACATACAGCTTTTATGGACCCATGATGACCTGCATGGGCAACTACGGCACCGCCCAGGCTATTGGGGCCAACTGTACGTTCCGACGGGCTGCCCTCAACTCGATTGGCGGGCACGCTAGCGGTCTCTGTGAGGACATGCACACCGCTATGCAGCTCCATGCCAACGGCTGGGAGTCGGTCTATGTGCCGTTGCCCCTTACCTACGGTTTAGTGCCAGCCACGCTTTCTGCCTACTATAAACAGCAGCTTAAATGGGCACGGGGAGCGTTTGAACTGCTATTTACGGTGTTTCCCAAACTGTTTAGCCGGTTGACACCACGGCAGCGACTGCACTACGGTACGTTGCCGCTCTACTACCTGATTGGTAGCATCCAGCTCATTGACCTGCTCGTTCCAATTGTGGCGCTGGTGCTGCTTCGGTTTCCTTTGCAAGTGGATTTACTTTTGTTTGGGGCCGTTTATGTGCCCCTTCTACTAACGGGTTTTCTGATTCGGCAATACGCGCAGCGGTGGCTCATCGAACGGCACGAAGCCGGATTCCACCTGATTGGTGGTATTCTGACCAGCGGAACTTGGTGGGTATACGTACTAGGGTTAGTTTATACCTTGTTTCGGGTCGATGTGCCGTATATTCCTACGCCCAAAAACGACCGTCCTCAAAACCACTTTCTGCTGGTACTGCCCAATCTGCTCATGTGCCTAAT
>DATHAW010000107.1:0-1720 GCA_035296465.1 Spirosoma sp. | reverse complement strand
GCGCATTCTCCGCATCTAACTTTTGCTTGTCGGCCATTTTGGGCATCAGTTCGGCGACGGGGTCACTAGTCAGGCTGCGCACTACCCGGTATTTGAGCACGAAAGCGGCTACGCCTTTTGCGGCCAGCCACTTTGCTACGTCGATGCCTTCGGAATCAATGGAAAGCGTGTGAAATGCACCACCCGGCGCAATGACCACCGCCGTGCCCGTAGCCAGATCGGCACTGGGCAGGTAGGCCGTTAGGGTCGGGGTGGTTACGTTATAAATAACCCGCGTTTTGAACGGATTGGTGGTGCTCTCGGCCTCATCCCAAGTCCAGTTTTCGGAGCCGGGGGCTTTCCCATCATACAGGCGAATGACCTGTTGAGCCTGGATAATGGGGCTGATGAACAGGCCCAGCATCAATAAAAGGCAACGCAACGTCATAATCATAAGTGTTTTGAGCTAGTTCGACAAAATACGGACCGGCCCCAGCAAACCCGATGGCAACAAGGGCGAATCGGCCCGGTAAAAGGGCATGGTGGTGTACGTTACCTTATTTTTTACTCCAGGCTGTGCATCGCCAATGAGTCGGTTTACCCACAGGTTGGTGACTTTGATTTGCAGGGTATTAGCGCCGGGCTTCAGGGCTTCTGTAATGTCTACCCGGAAGGGCTTTTTCCAGGCAATGCCCATATTTTTCCCATTGACAATGATCTCGGCCATGTTCTTAACATCCCCTAAATCAAGGACGTAGCGACCGTTTTTGGCCACCGCTGGCAGGCTAACCGTATTCTCATAGGTGGCCGTACCCGAAAAGTACCTGATACCCGCGTCGTTATTCTCCGTCCACGACGACAACTGCCCAAACTGGGCCCGCCCCGGAGCACCCCGGCCATCCTGAAACGACACGGTCCAGCTACCATCCACCTGAGCAACAGTGGATTCCGTAGCGGCCGTTTTGGTGAAGGAGGCCACCGTAGACTTGTTGCGAAAGACAATGAAATAAGCATCCCACGAATCAAACTTGAGCGGTATGATGGTACGACCATCTTTTATCTGATACGATACGGTCTCGGTTTTGCCCGTTTGAGGATTCCAAAGTTCCGGCACTTTGCCCGTCACCCGGAAGCTGACGGTTGCCGCGTTAGGATCATCACTTCGGTTGTCGAGCCAGTAAATGTCGGCTGGTCGGGATGCCGCACCACCGCCGTCGCGGGTGGCGGTTTGGCGGTGAACGTAGAGTATCTTCGACTTGGCACCAGATACGTCCACATCTTTCTGAACGCCCATCTCTCTCAATACGGCATCTATAGGTTTGGTTGATACGTTCGGGTCGCCCCAGATTTCGTTAGCCAGCGCGATAAAAGCATCAGGGTTGTCGCTCAGACTGGGTGAACGTTCGGGCTTCGTGCCAACCACCTTCGCACCTGCTCTGACCAATTCGTTCAGTTTTTTCAGGACGGGCAGGGTCATGGTTTTGGCCGTCTCGTCCAGCACCAGCACCCGGTATTGCTGCCCACTCGGCGTAACGATCTTGCCACCCTCGACGCGCAGGGCTTCTTTCAACACCGTTGCATTGGCAAAGTCGAACTCATAGCCGGTCGGGATGGCGGGCAGCTTGTCGGCAAAAGCCTGGGTGATGTTGTTGTTCTCGCCGTAGTAATACAGCACGTCGACCACGGGCTTGCCTTGTTGCAGCAGGTAACAGCTACGGCTCAGGTAGTCCATCCACGCTTT
>DATHAW010000106.1:0-4143 GCA_035296465.1 Spirosoma sp. | reverse complement strand
TCCTTTCAAAGCTACCTCCAGCTATTCTGGTATCACTGACAATAAAATGTGCCTGGCACCGGTCATGTTGCAGATGTTTTTTATATTGGCTCATCAACTCATAAAATTCCCCAGTATGTTCACAAAAATACACGGCCGGATACTGGTCACAGGATTGCTTTTACTGTCGGGCCTGCTAACGGGCCGGGCAGCCGGAAACGGATCGACAACATCGGTTGCCCAATTGGTTACCGAGTGGCAACGGGCCAAAGAATACACGAAAGAATACCTGGATGCCATGTCTGAGGAAGGTACAAATTACAAGCCAACGCCTGAAATCCGCACTTTCGCCGAACAGATGCTGCATCTGGCTAACGGCAACTTCAATTTTGCGTCGGCCGCGAGTGGTAAGACGAATCCCTACCAGGGCAAGAATTTAGAAAAGATGGATGAGTTGAAGACGAAAGCAGCCCTGTCGAAGGTGGTAATGGAGAGTTATGACTTCACCATCGATGCGTTGAAAAGCACGACCGATGCGCAGTTAGCTGAGGAGGTTAAAGTTTTTGGTCGAAGTATGAGCCGCGAAACCGCTTTTGCCAAAGAGTTTGAGCACCAAACGCACCATCGGGGCCAAACCACCATTTACATTCGGATGAAGGGGATTAAACCCCCGAACGAAAAGCTGTTTTAGGTAAAGGTCGGCCGTCTGCGGTTGTCTGTATGGGTAGAATACGACGCTTAAGACTCCAGCCCGGCTGACGGCCGTTACGATACACGCTGATCAGGTTATTTTGGCCCAATTGCGAACATTGTCAGGCACTGGCCGGTTTAAAAGCCACAAAATGGTTCAACAACTATGGAAAGCCGGGCAAAACTCGCGGGTCATTCCGCCCATCAAATTCTCATTGTTTTTCCTCTGGGGCTGTTGGCCACGGCGGCAATTTTCGACGTTGTTTATCTGCTGACCGATAACTCGACGTTTGTCCTGGTGTCTTACTGGATGATTGTAGCCGGCTTACTGGGCGGGCTGCTAGCCGCCATACCGGGATCAATCGACTGGTTTGCCATTCCAGCTGGTACGCGGGCCAAACGAGTGGGCAAGCTCCATGGCCTGGGTAATGTAGTTGTGTTGATTCTGTTTGCCCTGAGGTGGTTTTTACGACGCGATGAAGCGGGCTATGAGCCCTCGGGCATAGCACTCGCAGCCTCATTCCTGGGCTTTGCCATTGCCGGTTTCACGGGCTGGCTCGGTGGCGAGTTGGTCGATCGGCTAGGCGTTGGCGTAGACAATGGGGCGCACCTTAACTCACCTAATTCGCTCTCCGGCCGACCCGCTGCCGGCATCGACGGAGAAGGGGGCCACATTACGGATGTGCGGGGGCGGGAACGTCTGGTATAACACAGGCACCAGCCCAAACTGGTACGTACAGTTGAACGAGCTTACGAATGGATCTGCGTACCCCACAGATCCATTCGTAAGCTCATTCAACTGATTAGGGGTAGGCTGTCACTGCCAGGCGGCACATATTGCCGTCGGAGCCACCGACTCAGCCCATCGAGACCGGGGAACAGCACCCGTTCATTAATGTTGGCCTGATCCAGTTTGTCCCGAATTTCCCATTTCAATTCGCTGGCAACAATAATTTGTCGGAACACCTCGGGATGGCCTTCAAGCCAGCTGCTCATGCTGACGGTCGGACTGGAGATAACTGAGAACAGGGCATACTGATTGATGATACGGTCGTCGATGGATGGGGGTTCAAAAAGCAACGCAAATGGTGTTTCACTTTGGGCATCAAACTCCCTCAGTGAATGGATATTGCTCAGCATCTCAACGGTAAACACATCGGCCCCTTCCTCTTCGAGCAGGGCGCGCAGGTCATTGGAAAGGTGTTGGTGCACCTGCTTGTAATCTACGCACCAGATCACTCCATCCCGATCGTACCACTCATGGGCTGCCGTTACAAAGTGCAGGGCAACATACGGCGAAAACGTCCAGTCCATTAACCGGGTAGGCAGCCCATGGTGCTGGGCAACCGATAGCCAGTACCAGAACGAATCCCGCTCAACGACATTGCGCATGGCATATTTCTTGAAATTACGCAATAAATGTCCTTCAATCCGGGCACAGTCGTCGCCCAGTCGCATTAGTGAGGTATTTAACGTAAACGAGACATCGGGCAAACCGCGAAAGGCAAGTGATGGGCGGAAGCGTTTGAGGGTTGGCATCCAGGCATCCTCATACAAAGACCCCATCAGTTCGCTCCAGGTAGTAACCCGTTGTTGATTCATACAGGCAAAGATATAGGAACACGCCCGTTGGTAGAGCCAACTGACACAGGCAAGGGCATCGTTATTTATCAAAAAGAACTACCGATTCAACCACATTATATCTGGCAAGAAGGGGCTCCCCTCCCGAGACACCCCGACTATAACTACAAATCAGGTAGCCCGTATCATTGCTGAAAATTACCATAACCGTTTCGCCCGTAAGTGGACATAGCTCACCAACCGTATCGACAACCAACTGGTTATCCCGGCGAAACGTTACCTGATAAACAAGGTCCCTAAACGGTCCATAACCCATACCAATTAAGCGTTGTGTAATCCGGTTACAGATTCGGTTCGTTTGCTCGGCATCCGTCGTAAAGGGAATGTAGAATTTCATATTTAAACTACGTCCGCAGTTGACCTAACATGTTTTGTCGTAATGTCAACTTGACGGGCTCGCCCAGCGGACGACCATACGCCGGATTAATTGAGGCAACGGCCTAACCAAAAGGGAGGATATCTGTCTTATCGGTGCATTATGTAGGGGCCGTTGCCTCATTAGCTACGGTCTGGTAGTAACCGATTGGCGGTGGTAGCTGTAAACCTCTCCGGTTACTAATCACTGATAGAACGATGAACCCAACAACCGGAAACACCCTGACTACCCAGCAGGACCCCCTGACCAAATACCCTCAACCACCTTACTCGAACGAGAAGCAGGATGTGCCAGGCACGGAGGCTGAAATGTCACCCACGGCCGACCATGGCGAAACGTCCTACCGGGGTTCAGGAAAACTCAAGGGACGCAAAGCGCTCATAACCGGGGGCGACTCGGGCATTGGCCGGGCTGTGGCCATTGCTTTTGCCCGCGAAGGAGCCGACGTTTTGATTTCGTACCTGAACGAAGACGAAGACGCCCGCGAAACGGCCCGGTACATAGAAGAAGCCGGACAGAAGGCCGTTATAGTGCCGGGCGATATTCAGGACGAAGCGCACTGTAAGCAACTCATCCAGCGGGCAGTCGATGAACTGGGCGGGCTGGACATTCTGGTTAATAACGCAGCATTTCAAATGGCGCATGAGTCCCTGCAGGATATCAGCACCGAAGAACTGGACCGCACCTTCCGAACCAACGTCTACGCCATGTACTACCTGTGCAAGGCGGCCGAAAAACACCTCAAACCAGGCAGCACCGTAGTCAATACGACCTCGGTCAATGCCTACAAACCCAGTCCAATATTACTGGCCTATGCTGCCACAAAGGCCGCTATCCAGAACTTCACGTCGAATTTAGGTCAGGTATGGGCCGAAAAAGGCATTCGGGTAAACTGCGTAGCTCCGGGACCCATCTGGACGCCCCTTATTCCCTCGACCTTGCCGCCGGAGAAAGTAAAGACCTTTGGGCAGGACGTTCCCCTGAAACGGGCCGGTCAGCCGGCCGAACTCGCGGCTGTCTACGTCCTGCTGGCCTCCGACGATTCGAGCTACATGACGGGCAGTACGGTGCAGGTAACGGGTGGCTCGCCAACGATCTGATCCGCGAAAGTAGCCCCGTTGCATAAAATATTTGTCGATCAATAAGCTGGTTTGGATTTCTGCGGGTTATATAGACTGAACCAACCCAATAAGCCACCCGCCCGGTCAGGCATTCATTTGCCGATCGCATAAACCGGACGCTGAACGCCACCCGGCGCAGCATTGGCTGAACGCTATCCTATGAGTAAACGACTAAGTGAACAGGCGGTACTTGTACCGCCCGGGTTGACAGAATTGTCTCTCTGGGGCGGTATTGAGTGCACCGTCAATCGGGTAGGTGATGTCTACCAGGATCAGGTGCTGCGCAGTGGGCACCACGACCGACTGGACGACCTCGACTGCCTGGCCGATTTGGGC
>DATHAW010000105.1:0-2516 GCA_035296465.1 Spirosoma sp. | reverse complement strand
TGCTGGTGCTGGCCAACGTGCTGGAAATTCATCCCAGCGATGTTATGGATCAGTATACGACCCGACCGGTGAGTTAATATAGGGTGGTGCCTGGTCTAATGACCTTAAATGCTGGTGCGCGGCACTGGCCTTAACTCATTTAATAATTCTTCCACCTGTTCATATACATACGCTAATTGCGCATCCGTCGTGCAGTAGGGAGGCATTAGGTAAAGAACATTGCCTAATGGCCGCATCAGAACACCCCTATCTAGCAAAAAGCTGTATGCCTTATCGCGGATGCTGTTGAAGTAAGAGGTATGTTCGCCTGCGTTTACATCAAACGCCAGCAATGTACCACGCTGCCGGATGTTGGCTACGTTAGTATGATGGACTAATCGCTCCATAAACAGGGTATGTTGTGCTGAAATGCGCTGTATACTGGCCTGTGTCTCATCCGATAATAACACATCCATACTTGCTAATGCAGCTGTGCAGGCTAATGGATTAGCCGTAAACGAATGGCCGTGGAATAAGGTCTTGAACTTATCTTCAGACAAAAACGCGTTGTAAATGGTCTGCGTGCAGGTTGTTACGCCAAGGGACATTGTGCCGCCAGTAAGGCCTTTTGACAGGCACATTAGGTCGGGCTTTTGCTGTAAATGATCCGACGCAAATAACCGTCCGGTTCGCCCAAAACCGGTCATGACTTCATCGGCAATGATGAGCGTATCGTTGCGACGGGCTAACTCGAATAGGTTGTCGAGCAGAGCCGGATCATACATGACCATGCCACCCGCACCCTGAACCAGCGGCTCGGCAATGAAGACCGCTACGTCGTCGGTAAATAGCCGGGTTGCCTGGTCCAGCAATGTTGCCTCCTGCCCGGCTGTGGGAACTGGCAAATACTCAACATCAAACAAAAACGGCGTAAATGGGGCCGTGAAGGCACTCCGGCCGCTCACGGCCATTGCCCCGAACGTATCGCCGTGGTAGGCACTTTCAAACGCTATTACCTTTTGGCGTGGCTGATTACGGTTGTGCCAATACTGAAACGCCATTTTTAGCGCCACCTCAACGGCCGTAGAACCATTATCAGAATAGAAAACCTTAGCCTGATTCGGGGGTAAAATGGTCAGCAGCCGTTCGGCCAGTTCAACGGCGGGCGGGTGAGTGAATCCCGCGAAAATCACGTGCTCGAGTGTGTTCAGTTGTTCTGAAACCCGCTGTGCTATATAGGGATGGGCATGACCGTGCAGATTAACCCACCACGAAGCGATCATGTCGAGGTATTCGCGGCCTTCAGCATCGTACAGCACTGATCCTTTTCCCCTTACGATTGGGATCGGTAGCGGAGCCGTTTGCATTTGCGTAAACGGGTGCCAGATAACGGCCTGATCACGCGTGGGTAAACTGGTCATCATACGGTCCACTTCCCCTGTGCTTTCATCACTTGCTCCACTACGTCCCGAACGGCTCCACCTCCACCCGGTTTTGACGATACGTAGGTGCAAACGGCCTTTACCTCCTCAACGGCATCGGCCGGGCACGTACCAAGCACGTCAGGGCGGCTCAGAATTGGGTGGTCGGGGAGGTCGTCGCCCATATATAGTATGTCAGATTCATTTAACCCATCGCGGGTAACATAGCTGAGGTAAGCATTCAATTTTTGGTCGGGCGGTCCGCCCATAAAAATGTCTTCTACATTAAGCTTCTCCAGCCATGTCCGAACTCCATCTGCACTGGCCGATGAAACGATACCAACGCGAAAACCGGCTTTTATGGCCATTTCAATGGCGTAACTATCTTTAATGTCGAACGTTCGGTATTGCTCTCCGGTAGCCAGCAGGTTGACACGGCCATCCGTGAACACGCCATCAACGTCGAAAATAAGTGTCTTAATACGGGCAAATTGGGCTTGTTTATCAGGCATGCTGCAAGTTTAATAAAAACCGTCCGACAGTTCCGTATTTTTGACCGATGAACGATAAGAAGTGGGCGCGGTTAAACCGACGCTCAGAGGCAGATTCCTCAACTGGAGAAGCGCTGACTGGAGACTCGACCGCCGGATTACCAACGGCGTTTCGGCAACAAATGCAAACGCAGTTGGGGGTCGATTATGCCGCATTCGAGGCTGCGCTGACGCAACCCACTCCGGTGAGCATTCGCATAAATCCGCGTAAAAACGCCCTCGATACGTCGACCTTAGAGAGAGTGCCGTGGTGCGCTGATGGGTTCTATCTTCCCGAACGACCCAGTTTTACGCTTGATCCATTGTTTCAGGCAGGTGCTTATTACGTACAGGAAGCATCGTCCATGTTGCTGGCCGAGGTCCTACGCCAAACCGTAAATCTTGACCGTCCATTGCGGGTGCTCGATTTGTGCGCGGCTCCAGGTGGAAAGAGTACGCTAATGGCATCGACCCTACATCCGGATAGTCTGATTATTTGCAACGAAGTAATTCGTAGCCGCGTGTCGGTTCTGCGGGAGAATATTGATAAATGGGGCTGTTCAAACGTAGTAGTCAGTAACCATGA
>DATHAW010000104.1:0-2040 GCA_035296465.1 Spirosoma sp. | reverse complement strand
GCCCAAATGTTGTCTTGCGGCCATTGTATCAGGAAACGATTCTGCCTAACTTGGCTTACATTGGCGGGCCATCTGAGGTACCGTACTGGCTACAACTCAAACCCGTGTTCGAACATTTTCAAACCCCGTTTCCGATACTGATGCCGCGTAACTTCGCGATGTATGTTCCAGCAGTGTGCGCTAAACGGATTCGCAAGTTAGGGCTGCTGCCCGAAGACCTGTTTCAGGATACCATTACGCTGAAACGTAAATTCGTGGAACTACATGCAAGCCATGCGCTCAAGTTCGATAACGAGAATAAAATTGTCAATAAAGCGCTGGACGCCATCCTGCACAAGGCGCAAATGGTCGACCCAACGCTAGAGAAAGCTGTGCTGGCCGAGACTAAGCGGTTTGCCAACGCAATTGCGCGGCTCGAAAAGAAAATGCGCCGGGCCGAAGAGCGCAATCAGGAAACGGGCGTTCGGCAGTTACTGGCCGTTAAGAGTGAGTTATTCCCCAATGATGGCTTGCAGGAACGCTCTGAAAACTTTCTGACTTTTTATCTGAATGACCGTCTGTTTCTAAAAAAAATGCTGTCGGCTTTCAACCCGCTAGACTACCGAATGCAGCTTTGCCTGGAATAGTATCGACATTGAATGACAGCACAGTGCTGAACTATGACTAAGTCAGCCTTACGACAGCATTTTCTGGCCCAACGGCGTAGTTTGTCGGCAGAGGACATTGAGGGCCGTAGCGTTCAAATTTCCAATCAACTGTTTAGTCTATTCCTCACGAATACTACGTCGGGCAATCTTCATATATTTTTACCTATTGTTCGGCAGAATGAGGTCAATACCTGGCACATTGTTCACCGTATCTGGCAAGATTTCCCGGCTATTCGCATCGCCGTTTCCGTGTCGAATACAATCACAAATCAACTAAGCCACTACGTCCTTACGCCTGAAACTTCCCTTATAGTGAATGGCTGGGGTGTTCCAGAGCCTCGACCAGAAGACGGCTGCGCCATTGCCATCGACCAATTAGACATTGTGCTGGTACCCCTGCTGGCGTTCGATCTGCATGGGCACCGCGTTGGCTATGGGAAAGGTTACTACGACCGATTTTTGGTCCAATGCCGGCCAGACTGTCAGAAAATTGGCTTATCGCTGTTTAACCCTATAGACCTTATTGCAGACACGGAGCCGACTGATATTCGTTTAAACGCCTGTATCACACCTGAACAAACTTATTGGTTTACCAGGGAGCTTTCATTCTGAGTTTATACCTTCTATCAACCAAAATTTAAAACCTTTAGACGTAGCAGTAGTCGGTCAATTCTAAGTTTTTAAGATTTTGGCCTTGTTAGCCAACCAATTGCCGTATTTTTGCGGGCAAATCGCGGTGCGGGTAATAAGCTATCATAGACGAAACTCGTTTAAATTAATCAATCAAAGCAGGTTTTGCCTGCATTATTTACATGAAAATCGCCGTTGTTGGTGCTACCGGCCTGGTTGGCAGCGAAATCCTGAAAGTGCTGGAAGAACGTAACTTCCCCGTGTCCGAACTTATTTTGGTTGCCTCTGAGCGGTCGGTTGGTAAACAGATTGAGTTTAAGGGTAAGCAACACACAGTCGTCAGCTTTCAGGATGCCATTGCGGCACGGCCTGCGGTTGCTATTTTCTCGGCCGGGGGCAGCACATCGCTATCTCTTGCCCCCCAATTTGCCAAAGCCGGCATTACGGTTATCGACAACTCGTCGGCCTGGCGCATGGACCCAACTAAGAAACTGGTGGTGCCCGAAATCAACGCCGACACGCTAACCCCCGACGACAAAATCATTGCCAACCCCAATTGCTCCACCATTCAGATGGTGGTGGCCCTGAAGCCTCTTCACGACCGATACACCATCAAGCGGGTTGTGGTTTCAACATACCAGTCGGTCACGGGAACGGGCAAAGCCGCAGTGGATCAGCTTTTTGCTGAGCGCGAAGGCCGTGATGGCGTAGCTAAAGTGTACCCCCACCCTATCGATCTGAACGTGCTGCCCCATATTGATGT
>DATHAW010000103.1:0-3508 GCA_035296465.1 Spirosoma sp. | reverse complement strand
ACCCGGTACAGCCCGCGTGATGCCGTCATTTTACCGTAACCTGAAAGCTGGGCTTCCCAGTCTTTTTCAATCTGCTTTCCGTCGCCCTGAACGGTCAGGTATAAGCCGGGTAATTTGAATTTGTCAACCGTGCTCTCGCCCGCATAAACGGTCTGGGCACGTAGTGGGCTGCCCCAAAGGATCAGACAAAGCAGGCAGGCAATAGTCACTGGGGTTTTCATGGGTTGCATCAGGTTTGCGGGGTTGCGCCCAGCATGAGGTTTTTTACGGCGACGCAACCTGGTTAATTTTTCTGGTAATCAACAAACGTTTGTCGCCGTTCAGCAGCGTAGTGGCGAAGATATATCGATCGCCCCCTTCTTTCAGCTTAAGTTTTTTACGCAACTCGGCCACGGACTGCGGAAAGTTACGTACGGTGAGGTTAGCTTTCCCGGAAGGTACCAGCGGGTGCAACTCAGAGGGGTTTGGCCTGATCACCTGGTCCAATTGGAAGATGCGGCCCGGGAAATCGCCTTTGTAGTCGCGGCTGGTATAGAGGTGGCTGTTTGGGGCCAGTTTAAGCAGGCCAAACCGGGCGCCTACCAGGCGAAACGCCCCCGCCTTCAGAACGGCCGCATTGGGTTCGTAAATATACAGCTGAGGGTCGCCAAGGGTCACAGTAGCTGTACGTTCGTCAGCGCGCTGAAAAGAAAACCGATTAACAGGATCTGTTAGTAGGTTGACGGCTTTGATTTCGATCGCGTCAGTAGATGTCTCCTGCCTGCTTAGGATAAAAAGCACCTCTTTTACTTCACCATGAATGGCTACTACGTGTATGGATTCAACAGCACCCAAACCAGGGGTTTCGGACAGGGCGGCAAACTGCCGAATGGTCGAGTCGAGGTCGATAAGGGGCGATGCTTTCAGCAGGATTCGGTCAGCCTTGTCCAGGAGCTTTGCCAGCACCTCGGCCCGCGATACGTCGGGTTCGCAGTCAGCTAGCCGTACCACTTTGCCACTCTGTTCGTCGCGCCGATGGGGGTCGAGGTAAATCCAGTCGGCCGGTTGCGCCAGTTGATCGACCACCGTCAGGCCATTGCCAACCTGAACCATTACATTGGCTGCGCCCAGCAGGGTGAGGTTATAAGCGGCCAGTTCGGCCAGGTCAGGGCGTTGTTCCACGTATACCACCTGCTCAACGCGCTGCGCAAAACCCCAGGTATCGACGCCCATGCCACCCGTGAGGTCAAGCAGCCGTTTGCCACTTACCAGCGATGCCTTATAGTGCGCGGTTTGCTCCGAGGAAGCCTGTTCTACCGACAGCGCCGGCGGAAACACGACGTCATCACTAGCATACCAGGTGGGCAGTTTGTCACGGGCTTTTTGCCGGGCGGCAATCTGAGCCGCGAGTCGTCTTACGTCGATGCCAGCCGGGTGCGAGCTGAGCACAAGCTGGCGTACGTCGTCCGTGAGGTGGTCGCGAATGAACTGCTTTTCGGTGGGTGATATTAAAATCAATAGATATTTCGTTAATTTCTTTTTAATCTCATTTTAATTTTACGCAACCCTACGCGACTAATGAGCGTTGTAATGTCTCATATAATCGCTCAGAAATTACGCCCCTATGCAACGAGTTAGCCCCCTTCGCACTTTTGCTTCCTATAAAACTGCCTGGCTCCGGCAGGATCTACCCGCTGCTTTATCGGTCTTTCTGGTAGCCCTGCCGCTTTGTCTTGGCATTGCGCTGGCCTCGGGCGCTCCGTTATTCTCGGGCCTTGTTGCCGGCATAATTGGTGGCATTGTAGTTGGCACCTTTTCTGGTTCCGAAATCAGCGTTAGTGGACCGGCTGCCGGCCTGGCCGTAATTGTATTCGACGCCATTGCAAAAATAGGGTCATACGATGCATTTTTGGCAGCGGTGGTGCTGGCGGGAATCATGCAGTTAATTCTGGGGCTGGTGAAAGCCGGTAGGTTCAGCAGTTTCTTTCCTGACAGTGTTATTAAGGGAATGCTGGTAGCTATTGGCCTGGTTATTATTCTGAAACAGATTCCGCACGCGCTGGGCCGTGATAACGACTACGAGGGTGAGTTTGCGTTTCAGCAACTGGCCGATGGCGAAAATACCGTATCTGAAATTTATCGGGCCATTGAAACAGCCAGCATGGGCGCAGTCATAATCAGCGTCGTGTCGCTGGCCTATTTGATTGTATGGGACCGCATAGCGGGCCGGAGCGCCAAGATGTTTTTTAAGAATTTTCCAGCTGCCTTAGTGGTGGTTCTGTTTGGTGTCGCCATGAATGAATTTTTTCGGGTGTATGTCCCGGCCTGGTACCTTGGCGATACGGCTCAGCAGCACATGGTTCAAATTCCTACTATTGAACCCGGCAAGAGTTTGTTTTCTATTTTCGACTTTCCTGATTTTAGCGTCCTCAGTAATCCACAAGTCTACATTATCGCGGCCACCATTGCCGTTGTAGCCAGCCTGGAAACGCTGTTGAATCTGGAAGCGTCTGACAGGCTCGACACTGGCAAACGTGTGTCGTCGACCAACCAGGAACTAATTGCGCAGGGGCTGGGCAATACCTTATCGGGTTTGATTGGAGGACTACCCATTACGTCGGTCGTGGTACGTACGTCAGCCAATGTGTACGGTGGAGCCAAAACACGGGTGTCGACAATTTTTCATGGTATCTTCCTGCTCATTGCTGTGTTCCTGGCCGGGTCTCAGATGAACAGGATTCCGCTCTCGTGCCTGGCGGCCGTCTTAATCATGGTAGGTTACAAACTGGCCAAGCCTGCCATATTCAAAAAAATGTTCAAAGAAGGGTGGAGCCAGTTTGTTCCGTTTATGGTTACCGTGCTCGGAATCGTTTTTACCGACCTGCTGAAGGGAATAGCTCTGGGTACCGTGGTGGGTATCCTGTACGTACTTTATACCAATTCTCAGTCCAATATTCGCGTTACCCGGAATGGCAATCAGGTCAGGATCGATTTTTTAAAGGACCTGTTTTTTCTGAGTAAACCCCAGTTAAAGGACATTCTGACCGGACTTAAGCCCGGCGATGTGGTCGTGATCGATGGCAGCAACGCCCAGTTTATTGACCACGATATTTATAACATGCTCCACGATTACCGCGACACAGCACAGGTGCAGGGTATCAGTTATGAACTGCGCCAGGTAGCGCTTACGCCGAAGGCGCACAAACAAAGGGCTAGCGTAGCAGTGATCGATTAAGTAAAATTCTCTTTTTCGTAGTTGCCGCACCTGTAGCGCACCATTACTCTATTCTCTATTATTCAGGCGCTTAATTTCAATAAATTGCTTTAAAGCTTTCTTCTGGGAAAAGTTATATTTTATAGTTTATCATTTGTATGAGCATTAGTTCATGTAAATGAATATATGATATTGAAACCTGAGAAATAATTATCAAAATACCCTTAAAATTGTATTATTCTACTAATATTGCTGAGCGATACTAGGAGATTATTACCGAATAGACGTATCAACACTAATTAGTTAAACTTTCGT
>DATHAW010000102.1:0-3488 GCA_035296465.1 Spirosoma sp. | reverse complement strand
GGCATATAGTTGCCGCGTTTTTCAACCACCGTTCCGCAGATGCCCTGGCTAACATCAGCGTTGGTTTTCTTCTTCAAGGGCGTCTTCTGAGCGTAAGCGGTTGACAAACAGACCAGCATCAGTAAGCCGAGAGTTAGGGGCTTTATAACCCAAATTCGCATTTTATCTCGTCTGATGTTTGCCATAAGGTTGTTTCATGCCCTGCTCACCAACCAAAAAAAGGATAGGTCGATGAATTAGTAATGGTGTTACTTCTTGAAAAACGAATCGACGAACTCCATCTTGTTAAAGGTCTGTAAGTCGTCGATCTTTTCGCCAACACCAATGTACTTGACCGGTATTTTAAACTGATCGGAGATACCGATAACTACTCCGCCTTTAGCTGTGCCATCTAACTTTGTAATGGCCAGTGCCGATACTTCCGTTGCTTTCGTAAACTCCGTTGCCTGAATAAAGGCGTTTTGCCCGGTGGAGCCATCCAGCACCAACAAGACTTCGTGGGGTGCATCGGGCGTCACCTTCTGCATTACACGCTTAATCTTGGTCAACTCGTTCATTAGATTGACTTTCGTGTGCAGTCGCCCAGCCGTGTCAATGATCACTACGTCGGCGCCCATGTCAACGCCTTTTTTAACAGCATCGAACGCTACGGCCGAGGGGTCGGTGTTCATACCGTGTGAAATAACCGGAACACCCACGCGGTCACCCCAGAGTTTCAGCTGATCAACTGCGGCTGCCCGGAACGTGTCGCCCGCGCCCAGCACCACCTTCATGCCACGCTTATGGAACTGAGCAGCTAGTTTACCAATCGTCGTTGTTTTACCCACGCCATTAACCCCTACTACCATAATGACGTATGGTTTCTTGTTGGCTGGTATACCAAAATCTTCTGGTACGTCGATTGAGTTGTTAGCCGAGAGAAGGGTGGCTATCTCTTCGCGAAGAATCCGGTCCAGTTCGTCGGTACCCATGTATTTGTCACGGGCAACCCGGGCTTCGATCTGCCGGATAATTTTGACGGTTGTCTCAACGCCTACGTCCGAAGAGATCAGCACATTTTCGAGTTCATCGAGTACTTCTTCATCAACGGTCGACTTACCAACAACAGCCCGGCCAAGTTTAGAGAAGAAACTGTCTTTTGTTTTCTCCAGTCCTTTGTCGAGCGTCTCTTTTTTTTCCTTCGAGAATAAACCAAATAAAGCCATAAAAATTAGCGCAGGTCGATGGTGGACAGTCTTTAATAGAGTAGCTAACAACTCACGGTCAACAAAACTAAAACAAAAAAAGTCCCACCGGGCCGCGCAGGCTGTGGGACTCCCATGTGCAATCATACGGGAAGCGACTGACGCCGTTTCTTAGCTTTTCAGCGCAGCCTGCACTTCATCAACTGGTACCATCTCTTCTTTAAAGGTATAGGCGCCAGTTTTAGGCGATTTAACGGCTTTAATAATTTTGGCGAATGCCTTACCGTTATCTTTTGTTTTCAGGGTTGCAACTACCTTTTTTGCCATTGCTTTAGTTGTTAGTGCCGAGCCGCCGGTGCGGTTAGTCGGGAGTCGTTAGTGATTCGTCGGTATTATGACCGGGACTAGGTACTAACGACTGGTTATTTAATTTCTTTATGCAGCGTTACTTTCCTAAGAAACGGATTGTACTTCTTCCGCTCAATACGGGCCGGCGTGTTCTTCCGGTTTTTGGTGGTGATATACCGGGACATACCGGGAACACCGCTGTCTTTCTGCTCGGTGCATTCCAGAATAACCTGGATTCTATTGGCGCCTTTCTTTGCCATCGCTTAAATCTGTTTTCTCGATAAGGAGCGCAAAGGTACGAAATCTCTTGTGTTTGGCAAACAACTGACGAAAAAAGAGATGATTTAAAGCGGATTGACACCAAAAAATCAGGGGTAGTTGGGTTTGCCCCATCCTGTTTCGACCTTTACGTCAGAATGACTACGCAAACAATCCAATATGAGTACGCGCCTGGCCACTTTCGTGCGTCGGAGCCGGGGTTTTATCAACCCGATAGGCTCAGCGAGGGTGAAATGGTCCTGAACATGGGCCCTCAGCACCCGTCTACCCACGGTGTGCTGCGTCTGGAGGTCGTAACAGACGGGGAGATCATTGTGGACGTAGTGCCGCACGTTGGCTATCTGCACCGGTGCTTCGAGAAACATGCTCAGTCACTGCCCTTCAACCAGACCATACCGTTTGTAGACCGGCTCGATTACTTAGCCGCCATGAACTCCGAACACGCGTTTGTCATGGGCGTTGAACAGATGCTGGGTATTCAAAACGATATTCCCAAACGAACTGAATACATTCGCGTACTGGTGGCTGAGCTGAACCGCATTGCCGCTCATTTTGTCGGCGTCGGTACGTATGCGCTCGACATTGGTGCCTATACGCCGTTTCTATGGCTCATGCGCGACCGGGAGCACATCCAGCGCCTGCTCGAATGGGTAAGCGGTGCCCGGATGCTGTATAACTATATTTGGATTGGGGGTCTGTTTTATGACCTGCCGGTAGGCTTCGAGGATCGATGCCGGGAGTTTGTGCAATACCTCAAACCAAAATTGGTTGAGCTGCAGCAGATTGTTGTCGAAAACGATATTTTCATTGGCCGCACGGCTAATGTGGGTGTTTTGCCCTTGCCGGTAGCCATCAGCTACGGCTGTACCGGACCTATGTTGCGGGGTTCTGGGCTACGTTATGACCTGCGCCGAGTCGATGGCTATTCGGTTTATCCTGATCTGGAGTTTGACATTCCGATTGGCGAAGGTCGGGTGGGAACCGTTGGAGACTGCTGGGACCGTAATAATGTTCGGGTACTGGAATGCCATGAGTCGCTGCGCATCATCGAGCAATGTCTGGACCAACTTACCGGCAACTACAAACGTACGCGTGACTACGATCCGCAGGCGGTGGTTCCTAAAAAAATCAGACCGAAAGCTATGGATTTCTACGCCCGCGCCGAAAGTTCAAAAGGGGAGTTGGGATTCTTTTTTCGCACAGACGGCCGGTCTGACGTGCCCGTTCGGTGCAGAGCCCGGTCGTGTTGCTTCCACAACCTGTCGGTTATTGGCGAGATTAGCAAAGGAGCCATGCTCGCCGATGTAGTGGCTATTATTGGGTCGATCGACGTAGTGATGGGGGAGGTTGACCGCTGATTGTTAATGATCAATATTGACAGCCACCCATTATTGGCTGGAAACGAATCACTGTAACACCAGAATATCTTTGGTGTTGCGGCCCAGTCCATCGTAGTCCAGACCATACCCGAGAACAAACTGGTTTTCTATTTCAAAGCCAACATACTGCAGGTCAATTTTATTCTTTAGTGCCGTCGGTTTAAATAACAACGTAGCGATGGCAATGGAAGCCGGGTTCTGAGCATCGAGTTGTTCGCAGACCTCGCAGATGGTCAAGCCCGTGTCGACAATATCCTCAATCACGATCAGGTGGCGGTTTGTGACGGGTTCGCTCAGG
>DATHAW010000101.1:0-2210 GCA_035296465.1 Spirosoma sp. | reverse complement strand
ACGTTACCGACCGCGATTTCACTAACTACTACAGTGGCGTTAACAACCTGCTGACGGATGCTTTGCGGATGGAATTAACCGACAAAATGCCTCAGGTGAAAGTCAACAACTACGTCTTTCGGAATAGAGGTAATGCTGCGTCCGGCGCACCGATGTTTGAGAACATGACCGACAGGTGGGGCCTGACCGAGCCAAGTTTTTCAAATGGTGCAGCTGTCGCTGATTTCGACGGCGACGGAGACCTGGACTACGTTGTTAACAACATTAACGATGAAGCCTTTGTCTACCGCAACACCCTGTCCGACAAAAAATCAGAAACGGCCCATTACCTCCGCATCAAATTCGTAGGCGACGGGGCCAATCCGATGGGTCTGGGCGCTATAGTTGAATACGACCTGCCCGGCCCAGGTGAACGTAAGGAATTTTATGAACACACGCCCTACCGGGGCTTTCTGTCCAGCGTCGAACCCGTAGCGCATCTGGGCTTGGGAGAACTTACGAAGATTAAGAATTTGAGAATAACCTGGCCGGGCGGGCGGGTGCAGATTCTGCCCAGCGTTAATGCCGACCAGACCATTACGGTCAAGGCCGCCGATGCGAAAGCTTCACCCAATTACCTACAGAACCGTCCCCAGGAAAGTGCTTTGCTGCAGGACGTAACGGATTCACTCGGCCTGACCTACCAACATGAAGACGCTGATTTCATCGACTTCAACCAACAGAAGACGCTGCTCCACAAGTTTAGCCAGTATGGCCCAGCTTTGGCAGTTGGCGACGTAAACGGCGACGGACGAATGGACATGGTGGTTGGGGGGAGTTCCAACAACTCGACTGAAGTCTTGCTGCAACAGCCAACGGGCCGTTTTACGATGAAACCGCTGCCCGCCAAACTATCGGAAGACGCCGGGCTTCTCCTGTTTGATGCCGATGCCGACGGTGATCTGGACCTGTATGCAGCCAGCGGCAATGCGGAACTTATGCCCAACCAGGACGCTAGTGCGCAAAAACACCGGCTCTACGTAAACGACGGCACGGGAACGTTCACCTTATCTCCGGACGCCCTGCCTAACATTCGTGTCAGCGGCTCGTGTGTGAAAGCCGCCGACTTTGACCATGACGGTGATCTGGATCTGTTCGTGGGCGGGCGCGTAGAACCCAATAAATACCCCAGGCCGGTGGCGAGTTATTTGCTCAGGAATGATGGAGGGAAGGGAAGAACTGGTGGTCTGGCAGGACCGAAATTTACCGACGTCACGGCACAGCTGGCTCCGGTGCTGGTCAAAGGTGGACTCACCTGCGATGCGATCTGGACAGACTTCGACCGCGACGGCGACCCCGACCTGATGCTGGCCAGCGAGTGGGCACCCCTCACGATGCTACGTAACGACAATGGTCGGCTCACCCCGCTCGACAATAGTGGTCTGGACGACAAAAGTGGTTTTTGGAATTCGCTCACACCCGGCGACTTCGACAACGACGGCGACATCGATTATCTGGCGGGCAACCTGGGCCAGAACACCCTGCTCCGGGCCAGCCCCGAACGGCCGGTGCGGATGTATGCGGGGGATTTCGACAACAACGGCTTTTACGATGCGTTCACTTCCGTATATTTCAAGAACGCCAAAGGCCAGTACACCGAATACCCGTACTTCGGCTGGGACGATATGGTGCGCCAGATGATCGGCATAAAAAAGCGTTACGTTAAATATAACGCATTTGGAGAGGCCACCATGGGCGAAATCCTGACCGAGGAGGAGCGAAATCAGGCCCTGAAGCTGACGGTAACACACACAACGAGCAGCTACATCGAAAACAAAGGCAACGGGCAGTCCGGCGGTCCGGTGTTTGAGGTTCATCCGCTTCCCCTGGCAGCCCAGACGGCTCCTGTGTTTGGCACGCTGGCGCAGGATGTAGACGGCGACGGCAATCTGGACGCGTTGCTCGTGGGCAACGACTACGGCAGCGACCTGGTCGGCGGCCGGATGGATGCCTTCGCAGGACTCGTACTAAAAGGCGATGGCAAAGGTGGATTTACACCGCTGACGATTGAGAAAAGCGGTTTCTACGTACCCGGCAATGCCAAAGCGCTCGTTAACTGGCCGGATGCACAGGGGCGCTACCGACTGGCCGTGTCAGAAAACCGTGGTCCCCTGCGGGTGTTTGGCATGCGGCAGTCGCTAACATTTGCCCCGCTGGACGCCCGCACGATG
>DATHAW010000100.1:0-5445 GCA_035296465.1 Spirosoma sp. | reverse complement strand
TCTACCTCTTTTCGGAGTACATCAACATGTTTGTGTCGTCGGCATTCATTTCCTGTCTTTACTTTGGCGGCTTCCATTACCCGTTTATCAATGAAGTAAATCGGGCGCTGGAAAACTCACTGGGCGCGGTAGCCGGGCATAACGTAGCTACGCTCATCGGCGTAATTGTAATGTTTAGCAAAATTTTCTTCTTTATCTTCTTTTTCATGTGGGTACGGTGGACAGTTCCCCGGTTCCGTTACGATCAGTTAATGAACCTGGGCTGGAAAACCTTTATCCCACTTTCTATCCTGAACGTAGTACTTACAGGCGCTGGATTGCTTTATAACTTCAAGTATTCGACCTGGCTCATAGCGATCGTCATGATCGTTATGGCCGTTATGTCGACTGCCCGTACGCCGAAACCGCAAATCGTTCCGCAACGAACCTAACCCATCTCAGTTGAAGATTATTGGTTAAGCCCTCAAGGCTTTAACCAATAATCTTCAACTGATTGATGACTCATGATTTTATAACCATGCAATTAACCAATCGATCTGTCCAGGTCAGCGACAAGGAAATGACCATGGCGGAAAAGATGTACCTGCCCGCCGTTCTTAGCGGTTTAGCCATCACCATCCGTCACTTTTTCCGTAAAAAGCCGACCATTCAGTACCCCGAAGTAAAAAAATACCTCGGGCCAATCTACCGGGGACATCACATACTGAAGCGCGATGAAGAAGGACGCGAGCGGTGCACTGCCTGTGGACTTTGTGCCGTTGCCTGTCCGGCCGAAGCCATCTCGATGGTAGCGGCCGAGCGTCAGAATGGCGAAGAAAATCTCTACCGGGAGGAGAAGTATGCCGCCGTGTATGAAATTAACATGCTGCGCTGTATCTACTGCGGACTGTGTGAAGAGGCTTGTCCCAAACAGGCCGTTTATCTTCGCCACGACCGCATGGTACCAATTTTTACGAACCGTGATGAGGTAATCTACGGCAAAGAGCGGTTGGTCGAAAAGATGGACGACCGCTACATTCGTGTTGCTAATTCCGAAGTAAAAGCTACCCCAACCGAACCAACTCTGTCGCGGTCGGTATCGTCTGCCGTAAAATAGTAAGCATGTGGTCGGGAAAGAGTTAGTAATAGACCATACCACCTGACTCTTTCCTAACCACATTTTCAATACCCTTCACCATTGATTATGACTGAGTTTATAACATTTTTTAAATCGCTGACGCCCACCGGCTACCTGTTCCTGATTCTTACGGTCATAACGCTGTTCAGCGCCATTGGCGTTGTTACGGCCCGTAACCCCATTTACAGTGTACTGGCCCTAATCGCTACGTTTTTCTGTCTGTCGGGCCACTATATCCTGCTCAATGCGCAGTTTCTGGCAGCCGTAAACATCATCGTCTACGCAGGAGCCATCATGGTTTTGTTTTTGTTTACGATTATGTTTCTTAACCTCCGGCAGGACGATGAGGAGTCGAAAACGAACCTGACCAAGATGGCCTCGGTGGTGGTGGGCGGTGTCCTGATGGTGATGCTGATTACCATCTTTCGGGCCAAAAGTGCTCAGGTTCCAACCTACAGTCCAACCGCATTTGACCCCAAAACCGGTTTGGTCGAAAATTTGGGGAATCTCCTGTACAACGATTACATTTTGCCGTTTGAGTTAGCGTCAGTGCTATTCCTGGTAGCCATGGTCGGGGCCGTTATGCTCGGTAAGCGCGAAGCAGGGGATCGGCATTTTTAATCAATAAACTGCCTGGCGTTGGCAAAAGGGAGATAACTCACAAGCTGAAATGGCCAATCAATTTTACTCCTCCCGCGACCTGCGTTTTCACCTCTACGAAGTTCTCGACGCCGAACGGCTAACGCAATTTTCGTATTTCGCCGATCATGACCGGGAGTCATTCGATATGGTTCTGGATGCGGCCGCCAGGATCAGCGAAACGCTGCTAAAACCATTACTAACCCAAATGGACCGCGATGAACCCCAGCTCGTGGACGGCAAAATTCGGGTGCATCCGCAGATGGGGCCAATCATCCGCAAGTTTGGCGAAGACGGTTGGATCAACGCCCCATTTACGTTTGAGGAAGGCGGTCAGCAACTACCGGCCACCATCATGAACGCGGCTACGTTTGTGTTTGGTGCGGCCAATTACTCCGCCAGTGTGTTCCCCTTCCTAACCACGGGCGCGGCCAACCTGCTTCGGTCATTCGGGTCACCGGCACTGGTCGACCAGTTCACTCCTAACATGTATGCCGGTCGCTGGCAAGGGACCATGGCCCTCACCGAACCGGACGCCGGCTCGTCGCTCTCCGATATCAACACGTCCGCTGAACCAGCCAATGAACCTGGTACATACCGGATTCGGGGTCAGAAAATTTACATCTCGGCCGGGGATCATGACGCTGTCGAAAACGTCGTGCACCTGATGCTGGCTAAAATTAAGGGCGGTCCTACCGGTGCAAAAGGCATCTCGCTCTTTGCCGTGCCGCAGAAACGAATAACTGGCGATGAATTAGTGGACAACGACGTCCTAACGGCGGGTGTGTACCATAAAATGGGCTACAAAGGTGCGCCCATTGCCCACCTAATGATTGGCTCGAACGACGGAACCGTAGGGTACCTGGTTGGCGAACCGCATCAGGGCCTTCGCTATATGTTCCAGATGATGAACGAAGCCCGCGTTGGCGTTGGCCTAAACGCTGTATCCATTGGGACAGCCGCTTACTATGCGTCGCTCGAATACGCGCGCGAACGCCCGCAGGGACGCCATATCCTTGAGAAGAACTCCGGTTTGCCCCAGGTACCTATTGTGCGACATGCCGACGTAAAGCGGATGCTGCTATTCCAGAAATCGGTACTGGAGGGTTCACTGGGCTTGTTGCTTTATTGCAGTTATCTCTCCGACGTAGCACATGCCGGCGAGGGTGACGAAAAGGCAGATGCGGCTTTGTTGCTGGATCTGCTGACACCCATCGCCAAATCGTATCCCTCCGAAATGGGTACGCTAACCACGAGTGCAGCCGTACAGATTCTGGGTGGGGCAGGCTACACGACCGACTTTCCGGTTGAACAATTCTACCGCGAAGCCCGCATTCATCCTATTCACGAAGGCACAACCGGTATTCATGGTCTTGACCTGTTGGGGCGCAAGGTCACGATGCAGAATGGCAGGGCGGTTCAATTGCTCATGGACCAGATGCAGCATACGCTTGCTGCCGCCCGCCAACATGCTGAACTAATGCCACTGGCCGACCAGCTTGCGGCTGGCGTAGAACTGCTGGACGACGTAACAAAGCATCTGCTCAGTCTGGCATCCACCCACACCGAAGTTTTCCTCGCCGACGCTACATTGTATCTGGAGTTGTTTGGTATTGTCGTGGTGGGGTGGCAATGGCTCCGTCAGGCGGTTGTCGCTACGTCCGGCTTGAGCACCGCCCACGGCGACAATGCCAATTTTTACCATGGTAAGGTGATGGCCGCCCGTTATTTTTACGAGTATGAATTGGTTAAAATTCACAGCCTGTCAAAGCGGCTTTGTTCAAACGACCAGGTGACGGTAGAGATGCAGAATGAGTGGTTCTGATTTAGTTTCTACAAAAGGTTTCAGATAAGCGTCGGCCAGAAACAAATGCGCAAACGTAAGATCTCAAAACCCTTGTAGCCACTCTTCTTCCTTGGAGCGCATCAGGGCAACTTCGTCATCCGTTTTGTCGCCGTAGCCGCACAGGTGGAGTAGCCCGTGGGCCAGTACCCGGCGCATTTCCTGGTCGGTCGGAATAGTCAATTGTGCCGCATTGTCTGCCACACGGTCAACACTTATGAAAATATCGCCCTCAATCCGGCCTTCTTCTCCGCCCGTATCGAACGTAATGATGTCGGTGTAGTAATCGTGTTGCAGGTGGTCGCGGTTGACTTGAAGAAGGTACTCGTCAGAGCAAAAAATAAAGTTCAAATCGCCAATAGCATAACCTTCCCGTTCGGCGTACCGTTTAAGCCATTGCCGGGTTACCTGCTTTTTTGCGAGATTGTAGGTCACGTCCTCGTTAAAAAATCGAATCATGCTGCAGTAGGCTCTCTTAGTTGCCATCGCTCGTAAATATACGGCCGCATCCAGTTCCCTTTCACCCACTACGCCACTCCAGGCGCTATTTACATCATACCGCATGAAAGCCATTCTTCTTGCCGAAACGCACCAGGCCGTTCAATTAATCGACGCACCAGCACCTGCCGCCGGACCGGGCGAAGTGCTGATAAACATCCGGGCGGCTGCGCTTAATCACCGTGATGTTTTTATCCAGAAAGGCCAGTACCCAGGCATCAAACTTCCAGTCATACTGGGGTCTGATGGGGCGGGTATCGTGACAGAGGTTGGAGCGGGCGTCGATCCGGTTTGGCGCGGGCAGGAAGTCATTATTAACTGCTCACACAACTGGGGCCCTAACCCGAAGTTCTACGGAGCGGACTTCAAAATTCTTGGTATGCCCGATAACGGGACATTTGCCGAGTACGTAGTCGTTCCGGTGAAGTACATTCATCACAAGCCGGTGCATCTAAACTTTAGGCAGGCAGCCGCGTTGCCGCTGGCGGGCGTAACGGCCTGGCGGGCACTGATGACGCGGGCGGGCCTGCATACAAATGGCAACCAAACACCCGAAAAAGTTCTCATAACGGGCATTGGCGGGGGAGCAGCTCTGTTCGCGCTGCAATTTGCCCTCGGAGCTGGCGCTGAGGTTTGGGTAACGTCCGGGTCAGATGAGAAGCTGGCCAAAGCAATGGAACTTGGTGCCAGAGGGGGTGTCAACTACCGGGAAGCAGACTGGGCCAAAACGCTGATGGCCCAAACAGGTGGCGGTCGCTCGGGTAGTACCGCCCGCGGCTATTTCGATGTCATAATCGACAGCGCGGGCGGGGCGGGGTTTGCCAGGCTGGTCGACGTAGCGGCACCGGGCGGACGCATCGCCCTCTTCGGCGGCACCACGGGTAATCTGACGGATATTGTCCCACCAAAAGTGTTTTTCAAACAGTTGGTTATCTTTGGGTCAACGATGGGTAATGAGCAGGAATTTGCCGCGATGATTGCCTTTGTAACCGAAAAGAAGTTGATGCCTATTATCGATCAAACGTTCCCGCTGGCTGAAGCCGAACTGGCTATGCGCCGAATGGATGAAGGAAAGCAATTTGGGAAAATTGTCCTGGAAGTGGGCACATAACGTCTTGTACCCCGTTTGTGTTTATCAAATTTTGTCCCGTTCAATCATTTATTTTTCAGAAAAATCACATTATCAATTAGTTATCCACATTTACAGTGTGGATAACTCTATGTTTATTAACATTTACCTCAGAATTACAGGCCGGTAACAAATCCTTTCATCAGGCCGCTTTATTTTTGCGGCTATGCCCACCCTGACAAAGCACGTAGTCAGCACGCTTACTGATCGCCTGGCTAT
>DATHAW010000099.1:0-8500 GCA_035296465.1 Spirosoma sp. | reverse complement strand
TATACCGTTGATTCGTTGGCTCATCCTACCTTATTGGCCGTTGCAGGAGGGATTGTTCCCGCTAAGTTTCTATCGGCTGTCGCCCCCAGCCGAATGGCAGTCCCGGTTGTACTCAAGCCGACTCAACGACAAACTTTTTTGCTCAGCGTAGCCACCTTTCAGAGTACCGATCCGATACAAACCACCTTACACACCCAACAATCCTATCGAGCCTTCTTAAACGACTTCCATCAACGTCAATTACCAACTTTGGCGTTTTACATGGGGCTAATCGCCTGTTTGCTGTTCATGGGTGTGTTTGCCATAGCCCAATACATCACCAACCGGGATGCCATTTACGCCTGGTATTCACTGTATGTGCTAATGACCTGTTTACACTTTCTCCGCCAGCCCGAGACCTTTTTTCAACTCGACTGGTGGTTGCCGGATCACCCGCTTCTTCGAATGGCGCTGCAACCCCTCGTTCAGTTTATGATGCACTTTTTCTACGTGTTATTCTTCGGTATACTGCTTGAACTGCCACGTTATCAGCCCCGGCTCTGGCAGTGGTACCGTTACCTGCTGATGGTTTTGGCCTTTCTGTTTACCCTAATGCTGAGCAGCTATCTGATTTGGGGAGGTGGCACCATTCTGTTGGTTTGGCACAGTCGTCTGTCTGGTATAGTTATCATACTCTCTTTAATAAGCACGATACTGCTCGCTGGTTTGGCGCTGCGAGGTCGCCATCCATTACGAGGATATGCCTTCGTGGGGTTGCTCCTGTTGACAAGCGGGGCCATGAGCATGTTCCTGCTGAATCGCTTCGACCTACCCCGCACAAACGTGTTCCTGCAAATGCCCTCCCTGCTTTTTGGTTTGGGCATTCTGCTCGAAGTACTCTTTTTTTCGCTGGCTTTAGGTAAGCGGGCGTATTTGATCGAAGTCGAAAAGAAACAGATTCAGGAACGCTGTACCCAGGACCTGGAAGCGCAACTGACCCAGCGTACCCAGGAGGTTCAGGAACAGAGCCGTCGGCTCGAAGCTCAGCACATCCGCCAGCTCAAAACCGAGTTCGAGCACAAACTCGCCGACACCGAAATGACGGCTTTACGTGCCCAGATGAATCCCCACTTCATCTTCAACTGCCTCAACTCGATCAAACTCTACACCCTCCAGCATGATGCCGACAAAGCCTCCGACTACCTCACCAAGTTCTCCCGGCTCATCCGCTTAGTGCTGGAAAACTCCCGCTCGGAACTGGTGCCGCTGCAAAACGAACTGGAAGCCCTGCAACTCTACATCGAACTGGAAGCCATGCGCTTCAAGCAGAAAGTCCAGTTTGCTATTCACGTTTCGCCGGGCATCGACCAGCGGTATCTGTGCATTCCGCCCCTGCTCCTGCAGCCTTATGTCGAAAACGCCATCTGGCATGGGCTGATGCACAAACCCGAAGGCGGTACAGTAACGGTGGAAGTTAGTCAACCCCAGGACAATCTGCTGCATATCGAAATTACCGACGACGGCGTGGGCCGGGAGCGGGCAGCAGGGCTAAAGAGCAAGTCGGCGGGTAAGCATAAGTCATTCGGGATGCAGGTAACGGCCGACCGTATACGCATGATCAATCAGTTATATAACATCCATACTCAAACACAGGTCGTCGATTTGGTGGACAGCTTTGGCGATGCTTGCGGTACGAAAGTTATTTTGGAAATACCAGTTTAATGGTGAAACCCATGCGCGCTATTCTCATTGATGACGAACCCGACAACATTAACTTGCTGGCGCTGCAACTGGCCCGGCACTGCCCACAGGTTGACGTGGCTGGTCAGTTCACCAATAGTATCGAAGGCCTGAAAGCGATTCAGCAACTTCACCCATCGCTGGTATTTCTCGACATCGAGATGCCGTTGATGAATGGTTTTCAGTTGCTTGAACGGGTGGGTGAGATTAACTTCCACATCGTTTTCGTGACAGCCTATGACCAATATGCCGTGCGGGCGTTTCGGTTCAGCGCGTTAGACTACCTGCTCAAACCCATTGACACCGTTGATCTGATTGCCACTGTCCGCCGGGCCGAAAGCACCGCCCGCATTCACCCACAACAACTGGAACTTATGCGGCACTATTATCCGGGCTGGGCGGGACCGGCTGTGGGGAGTGGTTCGGCGCGGAGCATCCCAAACCGAATTGCGCTTCCTCATGCCAGCGGTATGGTATTCGTGGATACCAAACAGATTATGTACTGCGAAGCCGACAGCAACTATACCCGATTTCATCTCGAAAACGGCGAGATGTATATGGTCTCAAAAACACTCGGCGACGTGCAGGATGTGCTCGAAACCCGTGATTTCGTGCGGGTACACCGGCAATTTATGGTCAATCTGGAACACATTCAGAAGTTAGTTAAAGGCGAAGGCATGTATCTGCTGCTGACTAATGGCGTAAGTATTCCCGTGGCCCGCCAGCAAAAAGATCGGCTCATGGAGCGGTTCGGGTGGCTGTAGTGACAAAGGCCAGCTTTTTACCCGTTATCCTTAGCCTGCAAATCAGCAATGAGTGGTATGAATCGCAAAATTATTCGCTTGTTCAATTCCACAAACCGCTGATTTACAAACAACAAGATTTACTAAAATTTTTGCTCCCTAAACTTCACTGCTTCTTCTCCGGCATCAATACCAGTCGAATGAAATTCTTCCCAAAGTACGTATTGGCGGCTTCCTTCGTGCTTTCGACGGTTACCTTTTTCAAAAGTTCTGCTTCCCGCAGGACTTCGGTTGGGTCGTCATTATTAAAATACTGACTTTGCAGATACCCGAGCCAAAACTGGTTGTCTTTGAGCTGCAGTTCGGTTTCTCGCCCGGTTTCGGCTTTGAACTTGGCGATGTCGCCCGGCAAGGCTCCTTTCTGTTTCAGATCGGTAATCAGTTCCTGCGTTCTGGCAATGAGCTTTTCCACGTTTTCGGGCGCACAGCCAAAGCCGATGCGGAACGTATAGCGCGGCACTGGATATTTGCTGTAGGCACCGCCGACCGACACGCCGTAAACACTGCTTTCTTCCTCACGCAGTTTTTCGATTAACTTTATTTCCAGCACCTCGGACAGGGCGTCAATCTGCGTCGTTGTCTCAGGCGACCATGTCAGGTTTCCGCTGTACACCAACTGCACACTAGCTTTGGGGTCAAGCCCCCGGTACACGGTCTTGCTCACCTCACCCGTTGGGGCACGTATGCCAAGGTCAACAAATTTTTCTTTCTTCTCCGTCGTGGGTAAGCCCCCGAGGTATTTTTCGACCAGTGGTTTTAGGGTTGCTTCGGTGAAATTGCCGACGAAATAAAACGTAAAGTCACCCGCGTTGGCAAATCGTTCTTTATAGATGGCCAGGGCACGGTCAAGATCAATTTTGTCCAGATCAGCCGGTTGAAGGGGTTGCCGACGCGGATTGTTATTACCCAGCGTCACGGCGACGGTGTCCTGAAAAACGCGCTGTGGCGTCGGCGTATTGATCTGGTTCTGCAGCGCGCTCCGCTGGTTGGAGAGGAACCCCGCCACAACATCGGCGTCTTTGCGCGGCTGCGTAAAATAGCTATAGAGCAGTTGCAGAGCCGTTTCGAGGTCCTTGGGCGCTGCGCTGCCGTTGACGCCTTCGCTTAGTTCGCTTACGTAGGGTGACACACTCACCTGCTTGCCCGACAGGAATTTGCCCAGTTGAATCTGGTTATAGGCGCCCGTGCCGCCCAGGGTAGCCAGCGTACTCGAAAACCGGGCCGACTGAAAGTCTTTCAGGTCATAGAGCGACGTACCGCCGAAGCTGCTGCCCGAAAACAGGATCTGATCGTTCTTGAAATTAGTCGGTTTCAGCACCACCCGGACGCCGTTGCGGAGCGTCCATTCCGTTACGCCAATCTCTTTGATCTCCCGCTCATTCGCTACGGGCGAGGGCGTCGGGGGTGTCGCTACCAAAGGTGCGTCGAGCGTTTTGTCTTCGTAGGCGGTCAGGTCTTTCCCCGCAGCATCTACGTAGCCAATAATCTGCTCAACGGTCGGTAGTTTATTTTTTTCCTTCTCGGGGGCCATCACGATTACCGCCCGGTTTTCGTTGCGGATAAACTGATCCACCAGGGCGTTTACCTCCGCCAGTGTAATGCCCGCCTGCTGTTTTTTCAGGAAATCAAAATAGAAGTCGATGCTGGTATAAGGATCCTGATCGGTAAAGTTCTGCACGTATTCGTTCACAAAATTTGCCGACCGGGTTTTGTCCCGCTCGCTGTAAGCCTGCTCCACGTTCGTGTAAAATTCCTGCTTGGCCCGGGCCAGTTCGGTGGGGGTAAAGCCAAACTGCTTCACTCTCGCGTTCTCGTCCAGCACGGCCCGGATGGCCCGCTCCACGTTGCCTTCTTTAGCAACGGCAATGGACGTAAAGGCATCCAGATTGCCCAGAAAATCGCTGTAATTGCTGTATCCTCCCAAAAAAGGTGGGTTGGCCTGCTGCGTCAGTTCCTGAATCCGGTTGCCCAGCATGGTGTTGAACAGGCCCCGCTTGATGCTCTCGCGTAGGTCGTTAAGGGTGCGTTCTTTTATCTCGGGGCGTTTGTAAATCACCTGCACCACCGTATTGGGCTGCTCGGGGTCGGTCACGATCACTACCTTCGTATCCTTATGTGCCGGTATGTCATATTCGGTACGTGGCCTGGCTGACTTTACGGCCGGAATCTGCCCAAATTTCTGTCGGATAATGCGCTCTACGTCCTTCACGTTAAAGTCGCCCACGGCAATTACGGCCATCAGATCCGGCCGATACCAGTCCTTGTAAAATTGCCGCAGTGTTTCGGGTTTAAACGTTTTCAGGACTTCTTCGGTCCCGATAGGCAACCGGCTGGCATAGCGGGAGTTGTTTAATAGCACCGGAAAGTATTTGTCGCGCATCCGCTGACCTGCTCCGCGCCCCAGTCGCCGTTCTTCGAGCACTACGCCCCGCTCCTTCTCAATCTCGGCCGGGTCGAGGGTGGCATTGTGCGCCCAGTCTTCCAGAATCTGAAACGACCGCTCAAACAGCCGCGCCGAGTCGGTCGGAACGGGCAGTTGATACACGGTCTCGTCAAAACCCGTATAGGCGTTCAGGTCGGCCCCGAAGCGAACACCAGCCGATTGCAGGAAATTGACGAGTTCATTTTTAGGGAAATTTTTGGTGCCGTTAAAGGCCATATGCTCCATAAAGTGCGCCAGGCCCTGCTGCTGGTCGGTTTCCAGCACCGACCCCGCCCGAATCACAAGTCTCAGCTCGGCGCGGTTCTTGGGTTCGGCATTCTTGCGGATGTAATACGTTAGCCCGTTAGGCAGTTTGCCGACTTTTACGTCGGGGTCGGGTGGAATGGAACGACTGAGTGCTGAGCCGGATGAGGTAGCTGATTTCGGCGGACTTGATTTTTTGGCAGCGGGCTGCGCGAACACTAAGGAAGCACAAAACAGCAGGCTTAACGCAAGAGTGAAACGTACCATTCGGTCGTTTGGGATTGAGTTATGGGTTGAAAACTAATGTATGAGATAATAACGATGCGCCGGGTCGAAACGTTTACCGTTTCCACACCAGTAATACGCCCATAAGAACCGACGCCAGCACCGATAGCCACAGAATCCAGACCATCCACCGGGCCGTAACGGCCCACAAGGGCGCGTGAAAGAAACTGGGTTGAGTGGGAATCATCTCGCCGACTTGATTTCGGCCGCAGAAGTCGTCCCAACTGGCATAATCAGCGAAGCGGGCCAGAGCATCCAGCAAAGCCGGAGTGGCGTGGGCCGACGACCGCCAGAACTGTTGCAGATCCTGCGCTTCTACCCATTGATTAGTATGCGCCATGATCTGATTACTCAACACCTCAAAGTCCTTCAGCCGCCAGTATTCTGATGGCTCCCAGTGCAGAATGCGTTCGATTTGGTATTTAAGGTCGGTAGCATACTGATTCACACCTTAATAATAACATTTTTCCGATACATCCACCACAGAATCGCGCACCAGATCAGGACAAATGTCAGCGCCCCGGCCAGCGACGCATTTTTAGGGTCGGCGAAGGGTGGTGCAATGAATGTCTGGTATAAGTACTCCTTCAGCCCTACTCGTGATCCATTAGGCCCGTTCACTTTTATCAGGGTCATCAGGCGCGGAATCAGGCCAGACAGAAAAAATACTGTAATGGCATTTACACCAAACGCGACAAACGGACGGGCGCCTTTCTGAAGGTGTTGAACGTCGATCAGCCAGTAGCATAGCGCCAGCCCCAGCATAGCCAACCCGCCCGCCAGCAGGACGTATGAAGAGGTCCATAGGGCTTTGTTGATTGGGAAAAACCCGTCCCAAATCAGTCCGCCCAATGTTAGACCACACCCGGCCGTAAACAGCCAGGCCACTTTATCGGCTTGAGGCCGCCTGCTTCGCAGCCATGTTCCGGTCAGCAGGCCGATTATGCCGGTACCGATCGCAGGCAGTGTACTCAGCAGCCCTTCGGGGTCCCACACTTTGGCCGGTTTGTAGACGTGCGCTGGGGTGATAACGGTTCGGTCGAGCCAGGCAGCCAGGTTAGTCGTCGGTTCGAGGTTGGCATAACCGACGCCCGGTACCGGCACGACCGTCATCAGAAGCCAATAGCCAATGAGCAGTACGCCCAGCAGATACAGTTGTTGTCGGGGCGTTGTTTTCAGAAAGATCAGTGAACAGGCCAGGTACACCAGCGCAATACGTTGTAGGACACCCGGAATCCGCACGGTGGTGATATCGAACTTAGGAAAGAAATTCAGGAACAAACCCAGCATAAACAACGTCAGGCTTCGCTTCAGGATTTTACCAATAATGGGCTCACGCCCGGTTTGGCCTCCGCTTAAGGCAAACGTAATGGAAACGCCAACGATAAACAGAAAGAACGGAAAGATCAGATCGGTGGGTGTCCAGCCGTTCCAGGGTGCATGTTCGAGGGGAGCATAGATATGGGACCAATCGCCGGGATTATTGACCAGAATCATACCCGCTACGGTCAGGCCCCGAAAGGCGTCGAGGGAAAGAAGTCGTTGTTGTGGCACAAATAGAACGGTAAGCGTAACAGAACGCTAAGTAAACACCTTCATAAGCTTTTTCTCCAGATCAACCTCCAGTTTTGCTAACCCCTCCGAATTAGGCAGGTAGGTCAGCGCACGGTGGTGCCGCAGATCGAACGGAATGTCGCCCACCGACTGGGTTATGGGAATGACGAGTTTACCCAGCGTGTGGGCTACGCCGGTTTCGTAAAAGACATTTGGATTGCGGTCAGTGAAATCGGTCACGACGGCGCGGGAGGTAAAAATCAATTCGAATACATCCTGAATCAGGATGCTGTTGTCCCAGATATCGTCGGCCCGGCGGCATTCGATGTGTAAGTTGGTGCACACGGACCGGATAGCTGCATACGTACCCGAAAACTTGCTCTCAAACGGCATCATCACTGACAGGACATTCGCTTCGACGGGTTTGTCGGGCACACGAAATACGTCGGGCGCAAACGTAACGACGCGTTCGGGTTGGCCGGTCTGTACCGTCGATATGAACTCCCGGATCGGCTTCACCGGATTGGCCTTCTTTGCTTCGATAAACCGCTCTATTTCAAGCAGGTTACTATTGCTCTCGCGGATCAACTTCGATAATACCTGTAGGCTATTGCCCTCGTAGTCGTCATCGTCAAAGTCTAGGCTGCGTAACAGCCGGGGATGGTCTTCAATCAGTTCGAGGCTGTCGGTCAGGTATCCGATCTTGATCCAGTCTGACTTGGTGAAATGGGCCCTGACAAATTCGTGCAGTAAAAAAAGTCGGGCGGTTTTGAGTTTATCTTGTTTGGTCATGCCGTTGATGGGGTAATTCTGGAAAAGCGTTTCTTCAAATTGAATATAATATAACTATTATATAGTGATGCAATTATATTCAATTTTTATATTATAATAAACTGGGCAAATGAAATTTATCAATATGATATTTAGTAAACTTCCCGGTTTTCATGGGCGCTATGACCAGAGAACTCATAAACATTAGCCTGTATGGGTGGTTTGCGATACGTATACCAACGTCATTAACTCAACGAACCAAGCAAACATGGCACACGCTCACCCGCATACAATGCTGCAAACTACCCTGCAAACGCTGGCTCAACAGGACGTTGCGTTCGCTACCGGGGCTGACCTGATTAAAGACTGGATTTCAACCTTAAAAAACGTTGAGAAGGCGGAGCCACTGGCGAAGCAGCTCAGCACTTTATACGATGAATTAGCCAATCCTCAGCCCGACGCAGCCCGCGTCAGTCAATTGCTTAACACCATTGCTGGTCACACGCAGACCATTGGCCGCGAACTGGGTGGCCCTACGGCTGACGAACTTACACAGTTAGCCGATTCGCTGCGCTCATTTGCCACCGACCTGAGTGGGGGCGACCGTGACAATGATCAGCCGGGCAACGCGCCTGTTTTTAACGTGCAGGACCCCGGCGACCGGGTGCAGATGCTGTTCAAT
>DATHAW010000098.1:0-3467 GCA_035296465.1 Spirosoma sp. | reverse complement strand
GGTTATTCTGCTTGGTTTGATGGCCTTTGCTATCTTCAACGACGTTTTCAAAGCGTTTTTTTGACCTGTTTTAGTTTCAGCAATCGTAACGGTATGTCAGGCGGAACTCTAAGTTTTTCGGGCTCTTTAAATCCGCCTTTTCCGTATTTTACCTCGGTTTTCTCTGGGTTGAGATTGGTTGGTATTGGGTTGCTCCTATTGAGTTTGCTGGCTAGTCGTCCTGCGCATGATTTTCATGCCAGCGTGACTCAGATGCAGTACAACCCAAAAGAAAAGACGTTCGAGATCAGCATTCGGCTATTCACTGATGATCTGGAAAAAGCACTCACCCAAGAATTAAACCTGCCTGTTCGTCTAGGTCCGGATAGTAAAAGCGATGCGATTCTTGAGAAATACATTCAGCCGCGCTTTGCTTACGTTACACCGCAAAAACAACCAAAAGCAATTAAGTATGTGGGCCATGAAGTTGAGGCCGATGCAAACTGGATCTATCTCGAAATGCCCTATGCCGATGTGTTCCGGGGCGGGATGTTAAAGCAGAACGTACTCATGGAAGCCTTTGAGGACCAGGTGAACATGGTGAATATTCAGTATCAGGGACAGAAAAAAACATTCGTTTTTCGAAAAAATCAACCCGTTCAGGATATTTCTTTCTGATTAATAAATATTTTCTGGTTCTGGCTTCTGCGTTTAGTTATTTTACGGTTGCAACCAAAGTACCCGTCGTGTCGTCATAATGTATACATTGGCACGGCCCTTGCGACTGGTTCCTTTCCTCTCTTTGCCACTTACACAATCACTTAATGCATATTGATAGCTGTCAATTTGACAGTGTATTTATGATTACAGAAAAAGAATTAGCTACCCGTTTGTTGCTGGCCGATTTTGACTCGGACAATCTTGAGATTGTGCCGCTTGGATCACCGGAAGGCATTGATGAAGATTATGAGCTGCCAGCGAATTTGCCGATTTTACCGGTTCGTAACACCGTGCTATTCCCAGGCATGGTTATCCCCGTTACGGTTGGTCGATCCAAGTCTATTCGTTTAGTAAAAAAAGCCTATAAGGGTAATCGGATCATCGGCGTGGTGGCTCAGTTGAACCAACAGAAAGATGAGCCGACGGTCGATGATTTATACCGGTTTGGTACGGTGGCCTATATCATTAAGATGATTACGCTGCCCGATGGCAACATCACCATCATTATTCAGGGTAAGAAACGATTTGAGCTTCAACAAATTACGCAGGAAGATCCGTACATGACGGCGCAGGTGCGCCAGATTGATGACGTTTTTACGAACGCAACCAAGAAAGAAGGCAAAGCGCTGCTGCAATCTCTGAAAGATGCGGCTTATAAGATCCTTCGCCTGAACCCCGAAATTCCGCAGGAAGCACGCATCGCCCTCGATAATATTGAGAGTCCTACGTTCCTGCTCCATTTTCTGTCATCGAATATTAACGCCGATGTGGCCGATAAGCAGCGGCTTCTGGAAACGCTCGATGGCCATCAGCAGGCAAATGTTCTGCTCGAGTATATGCTGCGGGAGGTGCAACTGCTCGAACTGAAACGCGAAATTCAGTCGAAAGCCTCCTCAGACCTCGATCAGCAGCAGCGCGATTATTACCTGCGCCAGCAGATGAAGGTCCTGCAGGACGAGTTGGGGATGGATAACCCCGACCGCGAAGTAGACGAACTGCGCTTGAAAGCCGACCGTAAAAAATGGCCTGCTGAGGTTCGGGCGCACTTCGATAAAGAACTCAATAAACTACAGCGCATCAACCCGATGGCCCCGGAGTACCCGGTTACGATGAACTACATCGAACTGATGGTTGACCTGCCTTGGAATGAGTTTACAAAAGACAACTTCGACCTGAAGCGGGCCCAGAAAATTCTTGATGGCGATCACTTTGGTTTGGAAAAAGTGAAGGAACGGATCATTGAATACCTGGCTGTTCTGAAGTTAAAAAACGATATGAAAGCCCCCATTCTGTGCCTCTACGGCCCGCCGGGTGTAGGCAAAACATCGCTGGGCAAATCAGTGGCAAAAGCGCTGGGTCGGAAATATAGCCGTATGGCACTTGGTGGTGTTCACGACGAAGCCGAAATTCGCGGTCATCGGAAAACCTACATTGGGGCCATGCCGGGTAAAATTATCCAAAACATACGTAAGGCAGGAACGGCTAACCCGGTGTTCATTCTGGACGAAATTGACAAGGTAAGCTCCGACTATCGGGGCGACCCATCGTCGGCTCTGCTCGAAGTACTTGATCCGGAGCAGAACTCGACGTTCATGGACAATTACCTCGAAACAGAGTTTGACCTGTCGCGCGTGCTGTTCATTGCTACGGCTAACTCGCTGGATACCATTCATCCGGCCCTGCGCGACCGGATGGAGATCATCGACATTGCCGGCTACACGGTGGAAGAGAAAGTACAGATCGCCAAAAAATACCTGATTCCCAAGCAGCGTAAAGACCACGGCCTGAAAACCAAAGATCTGCAATTTGAGGACAAGGCCATTTTGCGAATCATTGAAGGCTACACCCGCGAGTCAGGCGTCAGGAATCTGGAACAGAAAATTGGCGCGACGATACGGAAAGTGGCCAAATCCATTGCTATGGAGGAGGAATACAACCATACCGTCAAAGCAGCAGACGTACCGAAGATGCTGGGAGCCGAGCTGTTTGATAAGGAACTCTACGCCGACGACGATATAGCGGGTATTGTAACGGGCTTGGCCTGGACGCAGGTTGGTGGCGAAATCCTGTTGATCGAGTCCAGTTTGAGCCGGGGAAAGGGTGTTCTAACGCTGTCAGGACAGTTAGGCGACGTAATGAAAGAGTCGGCAGTTACCGCTCTCTCTTACCTCAAAGCCCATGCTGATGACCTGGGGATAGACTACCGTATTTTCAGCCATTACGATTTGCACATCCATATTCCAGCCGGGGCTGTACCGAAAGACGGCCCCTCGGCTGGTATTACGATGCTAACGTCGATGACGTCAATATATACCCAGCGTAAGGTGAAGCCATATTTAGCCATGACTGGCGAGGTAACACTCCGGGGAAAAGTGCTACCCGTTGGTGGCATTAAAGAGAAAATTCTGGCGGCTAACCGGGCAGGCATCAAAGAACTAATCCTTTGTTCGAAAAACCGCAAGGACATAGAAGAGATCAATCAGACCTACATTAAAGACCTTACGTTTCACTACGTCGACAGCGTCGGTCAGGTACTGGACATAGCCCTGTTACCCGGTCAGGTGGGCAAACCGATGAAATTTGTTCTGCCGGAAACTAAAGAGCAGCACGAAGTAGAACAGGTTCAGGTATATTAGTCACCAGCGAACGCGTTTCCTGACGCATTCATCATTAACTCCGAGAAAGGTCAAAGCTGCCCGAGTAAAATTCCAGGCGGTTTTGACCTTTCCGGGTTATACGTGTTTTCAATTCACGACCGTGCCTGACTA
>DATHAW010000097.1:0-2532 GCA_035296465.1 Spirosoma sp. | reverse complement strand
CAGCATGAACAGCGTCAGTTTCCATGACACATAGAGAATGAACAACGTACCGCCGAGCAGGGTAGCCACTTGCCGGAACAACTCAGCTAGTGTAATGGACAGCACGTCCTGCAATTGCGAAACGTCGGCCGATATACGGCTGGTTAGTTCGCCAACGCGCCGTCTTTCAAAAAAAGGGATCGGCAGCGTAATAATCTTGCTATAAACTTCCCGCCGGACATCGGCCATTGACCGCTCACTAACCTGAGCGAAAAAATAGATTCGGAAAAACGAAAAAATGGCCTGCAGGACCAGTATTACTCCAAAAATCAAAATGACCTGGCCCAGCGTAAACGGCGATTTACCCTGAATAACACTCGTTACCTGGCCAATCAAGGCCGGGAAACTCAATGTTGTGATCGTCGATAGCACCAGAAACAAAAAACCTACGATAAACTGTGTTCGGTAGGGCTTCACGAACCGGAATACACGCAGCGTTTTTTGAATACTCTCGCGATTCAGTTTATTTTTCTTGTCGTCTTCGTTGGCTTCTTCGCCGAAACCTTTCCCTCTTTTTGCCATTGTCGTAGTGGTATTGAGCTGGTAGTCTTAGCTATCCTAAACCCATTTAGAGCAACGTGACAGGTCTGAAGACCCACTATCACCTGCCTTATTCCTTCTGTCCTTTATACCCAGACTGCTCAAAAATAAGTCGGGCGTCGGCATTACGCATCAGGTCGGCAATTGTAACGTCGTCGTGCTCATCGTGATACCGACCGACAATTCGCCAGCCAACCCAGCGTCCAATAGCGCCGGGACAGCGCTGCCCAATTTCAGCCGTAAAGGGACGTTCGTTCAAATATCGCCCTTTTACGTCTGGATTTGCCTGATACAGTAACTGATTATCAATGAAGTGCGCCCAAATAATATCCTGCGCATTAAACGTTTCGGTCAGTTGTGTGTCTGAGTATCCGATGACTAAACTATCAGCCGTTTGGGGCAGCATCGTTTTGGTAAAAACGTAGCCTTTCCCGTAGTACACCATATCGGCCAGCATGGTCTGGTCGGCGCGATTCGTGGCATTGTATTTGTCTGAGATAGCGAAGACGATGGCCGGTACGATTGACTCTTTTTGATAGCGTCGTAAAATGTACTGCGGATATTGTGGACCCCGCGGACGGTATTTTGCTTTAGGTCCCACAAAGTAGTCGAGTCCAATAACAATTAGGCTGTCCGTTACCACTAAGTCCGGCCCCATGAAACCCGTTACAATAGTAGCAACGGCGGGCGTGTGGAAATCAGGGAAGTCTTTTTTAATGTTGGCGAAGGCTTCAGAAAGTTGGTTGTTGAGATCGGTCAGGTCGCCAAATTCGGCCTGAACCTGTTGGTTGAGTTCGTTCAGGGCGGGGTTGTTAACTCGATCAGCCAATTCACGGATTAGGGCCGTATCATTTCCGGCTTCATTCGCGTTAAAGTACAATTGAGCTACGGCAGGGTTCTGGTTTAGAAAGGCCCGGATACTGTCGGCCGAACGGAGGGCGAACAAGTGTTTATCGAGCCGCTGAATGGCCAAATTTTCGTGTTTGCCACACGAAGCGAGTAAAAAGGAACAAAAAAGCCCGAATAGGGCCAGCCGTAGTCGCATGAAAATCACCAGTTTTCAATATAGAAAACGTGCAAAATTATGAAAAAAGTTGCAGGGATCAGCCTGATTTTGACATTGCTGGCCATTGCGCCAATCCTCGCTCAGGCGACGGCAAATCGGTCTGGAGGGACCCGGTCTGGTCTGACCCGGTCTGGCGCGACGCAGTCCAGCGCGGCCCGTACTATATACCGTCCTAATACCGTTTTCTCAAAAGAGTCGGACAGCCGGTTCCGTAAAATTCTGGGTGAGAACTACGACGATCAGGACCAAAACCAGAAGGACTATGCCGACGACCGCAAACGTCGGCGTAGGCAGCGGCAGCAACCAACCGATGGTTCATACGACGGCACGGGGCCTGACTACGCCCGCCCAAACCACCTCATTGAGATGGGGATACGGTTTGCTCCCTCGCTTAACCTCAATACGGCTGAAGGCTTCGGCACCTACACCGGGTTTCAAAGCAACGGCACGGGTGTCAGGATGAGTGTTGGGCCGACCCTCGACTACTTTTTCTTTAAAGACCGCTATTCTTTCAGCACCGGGCTTTGGTATACGATCAAGCGATCTGGGTTTCAGATGCCCGGCTCTTTCGGTCAGACACGTGTTGTTCCTGGCAGCCCATACAAGGAGTCTATTTATAATTTGCAGTACCTGCAGGTTCCTGTAACCGCGAAGCTGTTCGCAAACAACATTGCCCCCAATTTGCGTCTGTACGTGCAAACGGGTGGATTGCTGAGTTTGAAGCTCTCTGAGAAAGCCCTGCAAACCGAACGTAATGCCCTATACATGGCCGAGAGTGGCGGTGACCGGCGGCAGTATGGCTTTGGCGACATTGAATTGCTGCTGGGCACAGGTGTGCAGTTTAAGATTAACGACACGAATGCGTTCAACGTGGGCGTCAGCTACCA
>DATHAW010000096.1:0-2978 GCA_035296465.1 Spirosoma sp. | reverse complement strand
ATAGGAATATACGTATTCAGCACCAATGCGTTAGTCAGGTACCAGAGCAGTATCTTCCAGCGCGGCCCCGGATCGTACCAGCTATTATCGAAACGGGACAAATCTGCCTGACCAGTTAATTTCGGTATTGATTCAGGATTCGCTGGTTGGCCGGGGCTTTGTGGGCCTAAGGTCTTTTCCATATTCCTTCAAAAAATAATCGATTATGGCTTCTTTGTCTCGACCGGCCCGCAGAAACACCTCCATCAGTTTGGCATCGACGAGAAAACGATACCAGAGGGCCTGCAGTACGCTCCAGACAAACCCCGCCCGGCCATCCAGGAACCCCAACCGCACAATATACCGATAGATAAAATACAGCACGGGGCGCGTGAACAGCGGAAGCGATGCGTACCGTTCCTTCAGAAAACGCATCCGCTGGTCCTGGGTTCCAAAAAGCCGGGCCTGCACGGTTTCTGCTTTGTCGAACTGGTAGCGGTAGTTAAGCAGATTAATAGCTTCCAGAATGGTGTAATGGTTATGTTTCTGGGTCCACCACGTGAGGTTGTTCAGGTTGTGATCAACGAGGTCATGGTCGAAACGAATGGGCTGCCCTCTGGTCAGTTTTATGTGTTCATCATGCCAGACCTCTTCACAAAATCCATCGCCCCGTCGCCAGATGCGGAGCAGCCATATCGGGTAATAACTACCGTGGCGCATCCACCGATCCAGAAAAATAACCCGCCGTTTTATGTATACACCACCTACCTCGCTGGGCAGGGTCGACACGCGCTCCCTGATTTCGGTGGCCAGTTCGGGCAGTACGTACTCATCGGCATCCATACGCATGAGCCACGTAGTTTGAAAAGGGATGTTGGCAATGCCGAAATTAAACTGCGTTGCATAGTTGACCCAGGCATTTTGAACAACCACCGCCCCCATCGACCGGGCAATTTCTACGGTACGGTCCGTAGAAAACGAGTCTACAATGAAAATTTTATTTGTGAATAACTGAAGGCTACGTAAACACCGGTCCAGGTGTTTTTCTTCATTGTACGTTAAAATGATGACGGATACGTCAGTCATGGGTGAAGTTTGAATAGGGCTTTGGGCAAGCGTCTTCACATAATATCGGGCACCGAAAAAGACTTTCGGTTTGTAACCAGGTAAGAGACGCAACCAATCACGCAAAACTATGACTTTTTTTAGCCGCGAAAAAACTAAAGCGCGGGCATTGCCCCAGCCACTTACTGTTTTTAAGTCGTTGTTCGGCCTTGGGATCGATATCGTTCGATTGATAGCTTCATGAGCAATAACGCTACCTACACAACGCGATAAATTACGCTAAGGTACCTGGTAGAGGGCCTGTAACCACGGCCGGCTGGTAGTACGCAGCACAAGAGTAAGCCAGCTACGCCCGGCAGCCAGTTAATATGCCCGGTCGCCGTGTTCACGGCATAGCAGTTAAAGGCCTTAATCAAGGCTAAATCCCCTGCCTGTTGAGTGCGGGCATTTTTGTACAAAAACAATGATTCGATCTTAGTGACTACACCAACTAGCATCGTTCAGGACTGTATAAACCTTTTAAAGGCCAGCTTTAGGATAGTGAAGGAGCTACATTAACCAGGTGCTGTTTAGTTGATGTCGGTGATCCCCATCCATGCAACTAAACGTCCCCAGCAATTGGATTTGCATGTGTACCGGTGGGCCGGCAAATGGTCTATGGGTAGTTTTACGTTGGAAACTATCGTTCGGTCAACTCCGCATCTTTTTCTGGGCATTGCGCTGGATTCTGTAGTTTTGCACCCATAACCAACGTCCCTATCACTTATGCGCCTTGTCATTCTCACGCAGGACGACCCCTTCTATCTAGCCCGCAATATCGATTACCTGCTGAAAAAACTGCCGCCCTATGCCGAAGTTGTCGCAACGGTCGTGTTCGAAGTATCCCCCTTTGGTAAGCGTGAGAGTTTTCCGGACAAGATGAAGAAGACGTATGAGATCTTCGGACTGCCTTTTTTTATGCGCTATGGATTCAAATTCATGGCATCGAAATTAGACAGCCGTAACAATGTCCGCAAGACGCTGGCTGATCGAAATATTCCCCTAATTCAGATCGAGGGCAACATCAACAAGGACGAGAACCTGGAAAAGATTCGGGCCTATAAGCCCGACCTGCTGGTGTCAATTGCCGGAAATCAAATATTCAAACGAAAATTGCTGGACGTAGCGACCCACGGCTGTATTAACCTGCACACGGCGCTGCTGCCCAAATACCGGGGCCTGATGCCGTCGTTCTGGGTGCTTAAAAACGGCGAAACGCACACAGGTGTATCCGTTTTTTTTGTGGATGAAGGTATTGACAGTGGCCCCATTCTGGTGCAGAACAAACTGGCAATTGGCAATATGAGCCAGGCCGAGCTCATTGACGTCACGAAGAAAATGGGTATGGATGCCATACTGGAGGCTATCGATAAAATTCAGGCGGGCAATCCTGAACTGATTGAGAATGATGCCTCGCAGATGACTTATTTTTCATTCCCTACCCGCGCCGACGTAGAGGCTTTTCTGGCGGCTGGCAAACGGTTTTACTAACGGCAGTCGATTCGTGCAGCGGTAGCAGGTAGTGGTCATTGTACATGCCTGCCTTAGTGGCTCCCGCGATTATTTCCTGTCTGCTATTTATGAACATACTGACATTCGATATTGAAGAGTGGTTTCATATTCTGGATAATGCATCGACGCGGACCGAAACAGAATGGAGCCGGTATGAAACGCGGATTTATCAGAATATGGACCGCATTTTTCAGCTACTCGACGAAACTAACAGCCGGGCTACGTTCTTTTGCCTGGGCTGGGTTGCCGACAAACACCCCGACGTAATTCGCCGGATTGACGCAGCCGGGTACGAAATTGCCACCCACTCATATGCCCATCAACTTGCCTATGAGCAAACGCCCGCCGAATTCCAGGCCGATCTGGTGCGTTCCATCAATCAT
>DATHAW010000095.1:0-5320 GCA_035296465.1 Spirosoma sp. | reverse complement strand
ACCTGAAACCGGTAGACGCAGTGTTGGCTAAGCCACCTGCTGAATTCTGACGTTGTTAACGATAGCCCAGCCAGTACCAACGCAAAGGGCGTCTTCGGCCAGCGCCACTACGGGGTCGGGCCAGCCCTGGCTATGCGTTAGCCATTGCCGAAGGTGAAAGAAAGCAAGCGTACTGACTACAGCTCCGAGAATACCGGCAGCCGCCCCAACCGGAATTTGAGCGTCTTCGACCTGACTCAAGAAACCTCCGCACGTAGCTCCCGAAACGATGCGGCCACCAAACTGGAAAGGAATGGTGCGGTCGGGTATGCCGGGCAGCTTGTCGGTGAGCAGTTCAGTAGCCGCCAGCACCTCCAGTGCCGTAACCACAGCCGGCCGGGTCACGTAGTGAAGCGGTGTTTCAGGTTGTTGAGCCAGGGTGGTCCCGGCCAGTTTGCGGCTCAGCAGGGCGGGACTGACTAAGGCCCGCATCCCGATGACTACGCCGAGGCCAAACGCTTTTAAATAGGTTTGTGTCATGATGTTATCCTTAATTTTTAGGAGATCCGCTACTCACTGCCCGACTGCAACAGTCCCGGCGGAACCATCAGTTCGCCAGTATGGAAGTCGATGAGACCATTTTGCTCTTCTTCAATATTGGTCGCCTGTGTGTACACGTCTCCGGCAATGCCCCCTCTACGCAGTTCCTGCTTGAAGAGCCGAATCCGTTTGGTGCGGTCGTCGGCGTCGGTTGGGCCACCATAATCAACAAACCCAAAACCACCCCACTCACTAACGACCAGGGGCACCTGACGCCGGTAGAAGAACGGGTCACCTACCACCAGGGGGAAAGCCGCTACACCCTCCAGTTCGCCCCGCGTAAGCCGGTCGAGCATACTGCGCCACTGGTCGGGGTCGGGCGTGTAAAGGTGAGCAGTAAACAGATCGGACTTCAACCGGCCTTCATTTGAGACGTGGTGCCAGCCGTCGTTATCGACCACTAAGAACTGCGGGTGGTGAATCTGCATATAGTGGTACATATCTGTAATGTACTGCCGGGTCTCGGGGTTGGTGGCAATATCCTGAGCGCCCCAGTCTTCATTGTAAAGACTCCAGATCACAATGGACGGGTGAGTTTCCATCAGGGCCAGCATGCGTAACAGTTCTGCGCGGTGATTTTCGCGGCTGCGCGGAGTCGATGCGTGCGGGCTGGGTACTTCTACCCACAGCAGCAGCCCCATCTCATCGGCGAGGTTATAAATCCGGGGGTCAACGCCCGCAATGTGAACACGAACCAAATTGCAGCCGAGTTCCTTCATGGACCGGAAATGCCGCTTGATCTGCTCAAACGTCGCCGTACCCGGCTGGTACAGAATGCCGTCTAAGTAAACCTCCTTACCGTTGAGATACACGCTGCTACCGCGCGATTCAATCTTTCGCAGGCCAAATAGGGTTTCGATCTGCGCCGTGTAGCCGTTGGCATCAATAAGCTGCCCCACAAGCCGGTACAGTGTAGGCGTTTCGGGCGACCACAACTCTGCTTCGGGCACGTGTATTACCACGCGCTGCTGCTTTTGTCCGGCATTCAGCCGCAACGGAAAGTCGGATTGTACCAGCGGTTTTGGTTCAGTTACGGGTTCACCGTTCAGGTGTATGGAATCATTAGGAAAGGCATATACCTGAAGCCGAATGGTATACTGACCGGGGTCGTGAATACGCGTTGTGAGGTTAAACCTGATAAGCTGATCTTCGATAACGCTGACCACGCCTACCCGTGAGCGCAACCGGTTACGCCCGACGGGCTCGAGCCACACGCTGCGAACTGCGCCAGTGTACGTCTGGTACCAGATGCCCCCGCGGTTATAGACGTGCGACTCCTGCTTGCCACGTGGAATTTCGGCATCCATCGAGTCGGCTATGCGAACAGTAAGCCGGTTGACGGGGCGAAGCAGTTCGTCGTCCAGTTCATAGGAAAACGAGGTGTACTCGCCGTAATGGACTTCGTCTCCTTCAATGGTTTTGAGCGGCAGGCCATTTAGCCAGACACGAGTTTCGTAACCACAGGCACCAAAGGTGAGCTGAAAGATGGTATGACCCACCGCGCTTTGGGCAATTTCAGGGGTCGTAAATTCCCGCTCGTACCAGACAATAACCTGGTCCTGCCACGAGGTAGGGGGTGAGTTTTTGGCCTGGGCGAGATGATCTTCAACCGCGCCAGGCCAATTTGCCGTTTCGGTGTAATCATGGCCAAGATACCAGCCCTTGCGTATGCCCTGATCGTTGCTATCCAAAGAAAACCGCCATTCGCCATCCAGCAAAAGAAACTGATTAGATCGCCGAACGGCGCGGGGAAGAGAATCGATGACGGCAGGGCTCTCTGCCGTTAGGGTTCCATTACGCTTTTTTTCTTCCTGACTCTCAGTCAGGCTATAATTAAGTGGCAATACTTCCATAAGCCAATAAACGACTAAAGTTGAGTATGGGTTTTATAAAATTGCTTTCGTTTCATTATAGGGTGTGTTCAATACCGTTTTTTAGCATTAATAACGCTCCATAGGGTGTAGCTTGCGCCAGCTAAGGCCATCGATCATGAACCCACTAACAAAGCCTTCTTTTCTGCTCTATGGGGCCAACGGCTACACGGCCAGGCTTATTATTGACCTTGCTAACTCATTTGGCCTTACCCCCGTGTTAGCGGGTAGAAACGAAGCCAGCGTGAAGTACCTCGCCGATCAATACGGCCTGACCTATCGCATAGCCGCCCTGAATGACGCCTTAACGCTGAACGCACTCATGGTGGACGTATCGGTGGTGCTGCACTGCGCCGGACCTTTCTCCAAAACAGCTGCGCCCATGCAGCAGGCCTGTCTGCGCACCGGTACGCACTACCTCGATATCACCGGCGAAATTGGGGTGTTCGAGCATGGCATGACGCTTCATTCCGAGGCCGTCAGGCAAAACCTCATGCTTATGTCGGGCGTGGGTTTCGACGTCGTACCAACCGACTGTCTGGCCCGCTACCTGCAAAGCCGCCTTCCCGATGCTACGCACCTGCAACTGGCGTTCTTCACCGAGGGGGGGAGCCTGTCGCATGGAACGGCACAAACGGCCCTCGAAGGCATAGGCGGGGGCGGTAAAGTCCGACGGAACGGGCGAATCGAACCGGTACCAACCGCGCATAAAACCCTGACCATCGACTTCGGAACCGACCAAATTCCCTGCATGAGCATCCCGTGGGGCGACGTATCGACAGCCTATTACACGACGGGCATTCCTAATATCGAAACGTTTATCGGCTCATCAGTCGGTCAGATCCGACTGGCCCAACTGGGCAACTCACTCGGCTGGCTACTACGTATCGGGGCAGTGCAAGCGTTTCTTCGCAGGCAGGTTGCCAGACGCGTAACCGGTCCCGACGAAAACACGCGCCAGCGGGCCCGCACTCATATTTGGGGTAAGGTCTGGAACGAACAGGGACAAAGCTGGGCAGCCCGGCTGCACGGACCCGAAGGCTACACACTTACAGCGCTTACTGCCCTGACCATTACGAAAAAAGTGCTCGCCGGCGACTGGAAAGCCGGCTACCAGACCCCGGCAGGGATGTACGGCGCGGATTTGATTCTTCAGATTGCTGGGGTAACGCGGGAAGATGTAGCATAAAACTCCCCCATCCAGGTGCTTATCGGCTTAGCCCTTTTGCAGTACTTTAGCCTAACTGCCCCAACACTACCTACGTTCACAGCCAGCCCAGCGCGTAACAACCAATATGGAATCAAGAATTGAGGTCTTGTCCGAAAAGAAATTAGTCGGCAAACGCATTACCATGAGTTTAGCCAATGACAGAACAAGAGAATTGTGGCAAAGCTTTATGCCGATACGAAAACAGATCACCAATACATTGACCACTGATTTATTCTCTTTGGTAGTATATGACGAAACGGTAGACGCCAGCAGGATTACTCTGGATGCTACATTTGATAAATGGGCAGCTGTTGAAGTGGCGGATTTTAATACAGTTCCTGAAACGATGGAAACCTTTACGTTGGCAGGTGGCTTATATGCCGTGTTCATACACAAAGGGGCAGCAAGTACAGGAGCCGAAACATTCTACTATATTTTCAGGACGTGGTTACCTACTTCTGACTATCGAATGGATAATAGAGCGCATTTCGAGCTATTAGGAAAGAAATACATGAACGACGACCCAGCGTCTGAAGAGGAAATATGGCTACCCATAAAGCCCAAAGCATCTTGATAGCCACGTCAATAGCTTTACTTTATGAAGTATATCCTAGAAACAGAACGGTTAAGGCTTCGGCAACTTAATTACGGCGATACCGTATTCATTCTTAATCTGCTGAATAGTCCAGGGTGGCTGGAATTTATTGGTGATCGAAACGTCAAAACGGAAGAAGATGCTTTCCGTTACCTTCATGACGGGCCAATGAAAAGCTACGAGACGTCTGGATTTGGCTTGTGGTTAGTTGAGTTACAAATAGATGAGACGCCAATTGGCATGTGTGGTCTCTTGAAGCGGGATTACCTCGATCATCCCGATATAGGCTATGCCTTTCTACCAGAGTTTATGTGGTCTGGATACGCGTTTGAAATTGCCAGCGCTACACTGACCTACGTAACACAGACGCTGAACATCCCGACTATTCTGGCGACTGTCCTGCCCACGAACAAAAAGTCGATACGGCTTCTGGAAAAGATTGGTCTGAGATTCGACAAGACCATATCGTCCCCTTCGGATAACACAAAGTTGCTGCTATATAGTAATCAAAACCAGTAACTTGGTCAGGATAGCCTAAAAGAGCGGGCAGACCAAGCGGTTAGTATACCAGCCTGGTCTGCCTGCTCTTTTATGCGCTTACTTCTTCGCCATATACATTACACGCCACACCTTGCCTTTTACGGAGTCGGTGATGTAGAGCGAGCCATCTGGTCCCTGCGCCAGGCCCATAGGGCGGGCTTTGGCATCGCCGGGACTGGCCAACTCCAGTTTGCCCGCGTTGGCCGTATCGCCTGGTTTGGCCTGCTCGGCAACCCCGGCAAAATTTTCGGCGAATACCTCGTACTTACCCGACGGACGACCGTTTTTTCCAAACGGAATGAAGGCAACAAAATAGCCACCCTGGTTCAGCGGAGCGCGGTTCCATGAGCCGTGGAAACACACAAACGCACCGTTCTTGTAGCGGGCGGGGAACAGATTGCCGGTGTAAAACAGCAAGTCATTGGGTGCCCAGTGGCCGGGAAACGCCATGATCGGTTTGTCTTTGCCTGCGCACCGCTCTATCTTGGAGCCATCACCCCCATATTCGGGAGTCAGAAATTTTTG
>DATHAW010000094.1:0-5716 GCA_035296465.1 Spirosoma sp. | reverse complement strand
CAGGTCATCAGTCAGTAGCGACTGGAAATACGGTCCTGCCTTACGAATTCGCTCCTGCAATGGCTCGTTGGCTTCGGGCAGGGCATCGTGGGTGAAATAAGCAGGCAATTGCCCAACGAACCGTCGCGCTACGTCGCGGGCTTTGGCTTGCAGAAGATCGGTAAATTGACTGAGCAAGGGCATCAACTCATCGGGCAGGCTACCGGCATGTTCGTTAGCCACCCGGCGACACCGATACGCCAGAGAGTGCGCTAGTTCAAAGGAAAATAACTCGGCCAGCAGACTTTCCTGGTTAACGCGTTTGGAGTCGTGCAGGTGTTGTTCGGTGGGCGTTTGCTGCTGTACGTGCTCGTGAAAATCTTCCAGCGTGCGTTCGGTCTTGATGCTATGCGACGGAATGGGCGTGCGCAGCACCAGGCCACTGAGGGTTTTGCAGCGGCTGAGGGCTACGTAGACCTGCCCGTGCGCAAAAGCCGACGATGCATCGATGATGGCCTTTTCGAACGTAAGTCCTTGACTTTTGTGTATCGTGATGGCCCAGGCTAGTTTCAGGGGGAACTGCGTGAACCGGCCAATAACGTCGCTCTTGATTTCTTTGGTGGCTGGGTCGAGCGTGTAACGAATGTTCTCCCAATCAACGCGGCTGGCGTAAATCATCTGACCGTCCGACGTGGCTTTGACGTGAATGACTTCATCATCAATGGCCGTTATTCGTCCGATTTTGCCGTTGTAATAAAGTTTTTCGCGGGATATGTCGTTCTTAATGAACATCACCTGCGCCCCAACTTTCAGCTCCAGTTTAGCCTCGGTTGGGTACATTGATTCAGGAAACTCACCCTCCGTGCTTGACGTAAACGTTCGCAGTTTTGACTTCAGTGACTTGAGCTTTTGGTTATTGATTTGCTGGGCCGTGTTGTTATGAGTCGAGAGTGTAATGTAGCCTTCGTCATCGAGCGGAGCAAAATCGGGGATATACCGCTGATTAAGTTCGGTAAACTGTTCGGACGTAATGGTTTTCTCCCGAACACTATTTAGCAGGTTGATAAATCGCTGGTCTGACTGCCGGTAGATATGCGTCAGCTCAATGGACACGTAGGGCGTTTGACGCAGGGCACGACTGCCGAAAAAATAGCCCGTGTCGTAGTAAGGGCTAAGCATCGTCCAGTCATCATCGCGGATCACGGGCGGCAGCTGCTGCATGTCGCCAATGAGCAACAACTGCACCCCACCGAACGGTTGACCATTGCCCCGGTATCGACGCAGCACGTCGTCGATGCCGTCGAGCACGTCGGCGCGGACCATACTGATTTCATCAATGACGAGCAGATCGAGGGTACGTAGCAGGTTTATTTTTTCGCGACTGAACCGACGCGCTTCTTTTTGGGCAGCGCCCGGCACTATTGGGCCAAACGGTAGTTGAAACAAGGAGTGAATGGTGACGCCCCCGGCGTTGATGGCTGCCACGCCCGTTGGCGCTACCACAGCGAGTCGTTTCGCGTTCGATTGCCTGATCTGATGTAGAAACGTAGTTTTACCCGTGCCGGCCCGGCCCGTCAGAAAAATATTCCGGTTGGTATGGAGGACAAAATTAGTTGCGAGATGGAGCTTTTCGTTAACGGAGACAGGCATGAAGACGACCGGTGTATAGACCACAAATTTACGAAATTTGGAGGACGAATTTGTCCCATAACAGGGATATACAACCGGATGTTGCCGACTTATTTTGACAATGCCGGTGAGGATTTCCGTTCCTCAGCGTTGTACGTTTAAGCGATTACGTGTCATTCTTCGACCCGCAATCAGCCTTTAGAAATTAACACGACAACGTATGAATATTGGTGATAAAGTCCGGTTGCTGCGGGCGAAAGAGCAGGGGGTTATCTCGCGTTTTTTGCCCGGCGACATGATTGAAATTGAGATTGAAGATGGCTTTCGTATACCCGTAATGCGCTCTGAATTGGTAGCTGTATCACCCCTCGAAGCTGAGCGGCTCTTGAAAACCAGTACGTTTGCTCCGCAGAAACCAGCAGCGGCAACGGCTCCGGCCATCCTGTCGAATCAAGGCATTTACCTGGCGTTCGTGCCCGTCAACGACCGGGAGTATACGCTGCACCTTATTAACAACACGGATTGGGATTTTCCCTACGGGTTGGGCGAAGAGTCGGCTGCACCCGGCGGTGGCGTACAGTTTCGGGGCATTGGCAGTGGCGTGCTGAAACCGAAGTCGCAGCAGAAAATGAACGACCAGTACGAACACGCCAAATTTGAGGAGTGGCCAACGTTTGTTGTGCAGGGGCTGTGGTTCCGGGCCGGAAAGTCATCCCTACGCCCCCCACTCATTAAGCGCTTTAAAGGGCGGGCGTCGACGTTTTTCAACAAGAAAACAACTGTTCCCGTCCTGAATCAGCCAGGGTTTCTGACGCAACTCGATGCCGAAGGTACTGAGCCGGTGCCCCAAACGCCATCGAACAATCGACCTAAACCCATGACCATCCGTCCGGATGAACTGAAGGCTGAGATGCTGAAACCCAAGTCAGAAACTGCCGACATGTCCGTGGAGCGGCCAACATCCGTGATGGACCTGCATATCGAAGCGCTGCTGCCCAAGGGAACGGGTAATCGCACGCCCTCCGACTTGCTGACTCTACAACTGCACACGTTTGAGAAAAATCTCGAAAATGCCATTGCCAGCGGCATGAGCGACATTACGTTCATTCATGGTGCGGGCAGCGGTGCCCTGCGGTCGGAACTGCACCGCCGGTTAGGTCAGCATCCGAACGTTAAATTCTTTGAAGACGCGCAAAAACAAAAGTTTGGCTATGGGGCTACTAAGGTTACGATTAAATAGGGTTTCTTTTGGGGTAGTACTTTGGCTGGCAGTTGTTTCGTGCCAACCTACCTCTACAAATCGCCTGAATCCGAAGGCACCGAAAGAATCCTATACAATCACCGCCATGGAAGTCCGTAATGACCGCTTTTTGTCTACCGTTCACATACCTGTTTCCATTGCTATGGCCGACGTAGAGCGGCAGATTAATGCGCAGGTCAATGGCCTGATTTATGAGGACAACAGCCTGGAAGACAACAACCGTGATCAGTTCATGGCCAAAGTCTGGAAGCGCGGGACAATAATCGTGGATGCACAGGATAGCCTGTTCCTGTTCACGGTGCCGCTACGTATCTGGGCTAAAGCGGGCGTGTCGGTGCTGGGGTTTACGCAGTATAAAGAAACGGAGTTTGAGATCGACCTGCGTTTCAAAACGAAGTTCGACCTCGACCATGACTGGTCTGTTAATACCCAAACGCAGGCGGACGGCTACGGCTGGGTACGTCGCCCAACGATTAGCATCGTGGGAGTCAATGTGCCGATCACGAACTTTGTCAGCCGGATGATCGACAAAAACTTAGGCACCATCACCAAGACCCTGGACCAGCAGATCCGCCGGAATGTCGATATGCGTACGCCCGTTCTGAAAGTATGGAACACCCTGCGCGAACCGTATCTGCTTACGGCTCAGTACAGGACGTATCTGCAGGTTGTGCCCAAGCGCATTCTTATTACGCCCCTGCGTTTCGAGGGGCGTTTAGTTCAGGCTACCATTGGTATCGAAGGCTACACGCTCACTACAACCGGCGAAAAGCCCGATGTTCGCCCGGCCGTGTCGCTGCCTGACCTGACCGTTGTGAATCGGGTGAAAGACGATTTTCAGATTGGTTTGTTGAGCGAAGTGAGCTATCCCGAAGCGGCTAAACTGGCAGCCACCGAGTTTGTGGGTAAGAATTTTAAGTTCAGCAATGACCGCTACAACATTACGATTACGAGTATGGATCTGTACGGCCAAAATGACAATCTGATTATAAAAGCCGGGCTAAAAGGCACCATCAGCGGAGACATTTACCTGCGGGGTCGGCCATATTACGATGCCCAGACGCAAACGATTTCGCTCAAAGACATCACCTACGATCTGGAGACAGAAAACCTGCTGCAGCGGTCGGCAAGCTGGCTGCTGCAGGGAACGTTTGCCCGAACGCTGGAGAAGCAACTGACCATCCCAGTGGGATCCTACCTGGCCGATATGCAGAAACTGCTGCAGGAGCGACTTAAAAACAATCAGCTGGTCAAAGGCGTAACGATTAACGGACGCATCGACGAAATTCGCCCCGACCAGGTATATCTGACGCCTACAGCACTACTGGCCGTTGTGAACGCCAGGGGCCGGGTCGACGTAAAAGTAGAGGGCCTGTGAGGGTTACGTTGCCCGGTGTAAATGACTAAACCCACTGTCAATTTCGTACCTTTGTCCTCCCCAATCAATCCAGACCGGCTTATCGCGTCCGAGCAATCGGGCGAGGAAAGTCCGGGCAGCGCAGAGCACCCTACTTCCTAACGGGAAGGCGGACGGCTGGAGACGGCCGTTCGACAGCCAGTGTCACAGAAAACAAACCGCCGAAAGGTAAGGGTGAAAAGGTGGGGTAAGAGCCCACCGCCCGTGGGGCAACCAATGGGGCAGGATAAACCTTAGGGGCTGAAAGACCAAATAAGCGTCGGACGCGCGGCTGCTCGTCGCCAGCGGCCCGTAAGGGCCAACACCGACGCGGGTAGGTCGAACGAGGTGGTCGGTGACGGCCATCCCAGATAAATGATAAGCTATCCGGAAACGGAGGACAGAACCCGGCTTACAGGTCTGGATTGGATGGGGAATTTTTAAGAACGACGGCGTCTGATGTTTACCAGCTTAGTGAAGGCAGGGAATTTAATATTCTACTGTTTCAGTACTTGTAACTGTTCACTACTGTTCAATAAAGATAATTATGCTGAAAATCATGTTCTTCAGCCCTGCTTCTATGAAGCTACTGTTGTGCATTGTAAGAGGAAAAGTTATTTGTAATACGTGAAATTTATCATTGATACCTTATTGGTAGCATATTCATTTTTAGTAACACTAGCAATAAAATCATCAATAGCGTTCCTATTGCTGCAATTGTGTTAATGAATTTTTGTGCCTGAACGCTATTATTAAATGTTTTTTCAAGTCCTTTAAATATCATAAACCCAATTATTCCGCCTAACGTATTGGTAATTATATCTGTAACATCAAAAGCTCCAAGTCGCAAAATATATTGTAGTCCTTCAATTGTCAAACTAAGTAAGAAAAATAAGAGAAGTTTTTCACTGAAAGTCCATCTTTTAACTAAAATTCCTGAATATATGCCAAGCGGTACAAAAATCACTACGTTCAAAATGTTTTCACTAGTTAAGATTAAAGGTTCATTGAAAGGAATTAAATTTGCTTTCCTATTTGCCATATAAGAAAACTGTACACCTAACTTCAAAAGTAAAATCCAGTATAATGCAATCAAATAAATAATGAATAATACCTTAGTTAATCTGTTTGTTACATTATTAACTTTTGATTTTTCCTTCATGTTTTTACAAATTCAGGCTATTATTATATTATATAAGTAACCGATGGTTCAAAATCATTATTGTGTTTAAATAAAAACGCTGAACTATCACTCGGTTGTCAAGATTGATGCACTACGTTTTTCAGCTTCAAGCAGAAGTGATGTTTATTGTTCTGAAGTCTGCCATCTTGCTAAAGCACATTAAAGATATTCTGTTTAAATCAATCCCTCAAGCCATTATTGCATACAAGCTGTTGTTAGGCACCTGCTTTCCAACGGATGGAAGGCCTCTTTTAACTACAAGCCAACT
>DATHAW010000093.1:0-4991 GCA_035296465.1 Spirosoma sp. | reverse complement strand
GCGTCGTCAATCAGGACCGAATCGACTTCGTCCACCATGGCATAGTGGTGTTTGCGCTGCACTAATTCGCCCGTTTCGCGGGCCATATTATCACGCAGGTAGTCGAAGCCAAACTCATTATTGGTGCCGTAGGTGATGTCGGCTAAGTAAGCCTGTTTGCGTTGTTGGGAGTTGGGCTGGTGTTTGTCGATGCAGTCGACCCGCAGGCCGTGAAACTCAAACAGGGGGGCCATCCACTCCGAGTCGCGCTTGGCGAGGTAGTCGTTAACCGTTACTATATGAACCCCCCGCCCGGCCAGACCATTCAGAAAAGCGGGGAACGTAGCGACCAGGGTCTTGCCTTCACCCGTGGCCATCTCGGCAATTTTGCCCTGATGAAGCACTACACCCCCAATGATCTGTACGTCATAGTGAACCATGTCCCACCGAATGGGCGTACCGGCCGCGTCCCAGGTGTTGGACCAGTGGGTCTGATCGCCGTCGATAACGACGTTTTTCTTGCGCGAAGCAATCTCACGGTCAAAATCCGTCGTGCTGACAGTCAACTGCTCATGCTGGGTAAACCGGCTGGCCGTTTCTTTCACCACGGCAAAAGCGCGGGGCAGCAGGTCGAGCAGAACGCGCTCCAGTTCCGTGTTACGGTCCGCTTCGAGTTTGTCGATCCGGTTAAAGAGCTGCTCTTTCTCGTTGACGTCCACGTCGGGATTAGACGCATGTTCGGTTAGTTCGGCCAACTGACCATCAATGTCGGCCAGCTCATTGGCAATCTGTGTTTTCAGATCGACCGTAACCCGGCGCAGTTCATCATTGGAAAGGTCTTTCAACTGGGCAAATTCGGTGTTTACCTTCTCGACGTAAGGGAGAAGTTCTTTGATGTCCCGCTGCGACTTGGTGCCGAAAAATTTGGCTATGAGGTTAATCATTTTTGTCGATTAAATAAGTCAATCAGTCTGTGAATTGACTAAGCTACTCAGCATTTGACCAACTCAGCAACTGACCAGCTCATTGACTGATTTTTTCTGCAAATTTAGTGTATTGCCGTGGGACTGCAAGACGAGAAGCGACTCACAGATATACCTTAACGATTAGCAACAGGGTTTAAGGCGTAATGCATTAGTTTTGTAATTCAACTTTTGACCCAATAGTTATTGTTCAAGCGCATCACCGACAAATTGTCATGTTCTATTCAGCATATCCATTCGTAGAGCCGTATCATTTACCTTACGCTCAGCATTCAGGCAACCGGTGCTGTAGTGTGTCCAGGTGCTTACGTTCCTGAAATGTGGATAGCTATGAACATCTAACCTGTCCGCCACCTATTTACTTTAAGCACTTACTACAGTGGCGTCATTTGCCAGCCACACCACTTTAATACACAAACGGCCTGACCTGAAACCAATTAGAGCAGGATTGCATAAACGTGCAGCAGAAAACCCCTTTTTTAGGTACTTAAACCAGCCCATGCACGATTACGTAATCGTGTACACAAGCGGGCATTAACTCCACTTGGTTTTGCCTGGTTGGCATTACAACAGGATTGTACACATTTCCCCGGTGATTCATCCCCCGTTAATCAACTCGAACTGCATGAAGAAAAAAGCCTTGATCTGTGGCATATCCGGGCAGGATGGAGCTTATCTGGCAAAATTGCTACTGAGCAAAGGCTACCAGGTATACGGCGGCTCCCGTGATGCCCAAATGGCTTCCTTCAGCAACCTGAGCCGATTAGGTATTCGGCAGCACATTGAACTGGTCTCGCTTAGCATTAACGACTTCAGGAGTGTATTACAGACGCTGCTGAAAATTAAACCAGATGAAATTTACAACCTAGCCGGCCAAAGCTCCGTAGGGCTGTCGTTTGAGCAGCCCGTTGAGACGCTGGAAAGTATCAGTGTTGGCACGCTGAATCTGCTCGAAGCAATCCGGTTCAGTAACCTGCCCATAAAATTTTACAACGCGGGTTCCAGCGAATGCTTTGGTGATACGGGGAGCGTAGCGGCTGATGAACTGACACCTTTTCGGCCCCGTAGTCCCTATGGGGTTGCCAAGGCAGCCGCTTTCTGGCAGGTCGCCAACTACCGGGAAGCGTATTCAATACAAGCCAGCACGGGTATTCTCTTTAATCACGAATCGCCCCTGCGGCCCGAACGGTTCGTAACCCAGAAGATTGTGGCCGCCGCCTGCCGGATTGCGAATGGTCGCGAGGAGGCTCTGACACTGGGTAATATTGACATTGCCCGTGACTGGGGCTGGGCGCCCGATTACGTGGAAGCCATGTGGCAAATGCTTCAGCAGGAACAGGCCGATGATTACGTTATTGCTACGGGTCAAACGAATAAGTTGAGGGACTTTATCAACGTCGTATTCAAAACAGTTGGATTGAACTGGCAGGACTATGTCCGCATAGACACGTCATTTTTCCGCCCGACCGATATTGCCGAAGGCCACGCCAATCCGGCCAAAGCTCATCAGCATCTGGGTTGGAAGGCGACTTACAGGATGCAAGATGTGGCCCAACTAATGGTGGAGCAACGTATGCTGGTAGAGCAGGGAACCAGTGCCCCAACGCCATTATAAAAAGAGTATCGCTCCTTTTGCTGCCTAATACATCTTTTCCGTCTGACTTACAGTTAGTTAACTATTGTCAGGCAAGTAGGTGGATTTTCCTGTCGATAAGGAGCTTCCCAATAAGCTTTCAATAAATTTTGTCAAAATAGATACTGTCCTGGCTTACAACCAAAGCCCTATGATAGACTCACCAGTCACCTTGGCTGGTTTATCCTACCTATCCATTAAATAATTATTTATCCAGTAAAAGCGAGTTATAGTTGTTATGATTGAATAACGAAGTGAGTTAAACAACTGCTTTGTATGTATAGCTAAAAGGCGCTTTCTATTATAAAGAGCGGCTTTGATCGAGAAAGCAATAACTAAACCATCCAAAGTGACTTAAACAAACGCCCCAGCCGATGGAGTATATCATAATTGATGGTCTAATGTCGCTTGTATGATGAGTTTGGAGGGCAGTTTTTTGTCGGCAAAATTGCCGAGATTGCGCCAAAATATCAGCTTTTTGTTGAAAGCGAATCTAGTTATTTAATCGATTAGACAAGTTGAGTTTGATTACGCGACTACAATTAGTGAGATGGTTAGGCTAACAGGCTACAAGTTATTCTGTGCAGAACACTCCTACTTAATTAAACCATCACTAAAACCCTCTAATTGTGCTGAATACCAGCAAACAGGTGATTTAGGGTGGGCAAATACTCACTGTATTGTTTTACATACTTTATGGGATTTCGATTTATACAGGCTTGTTGTTTTTTTCTGATTTGTAGTATCGGGGAGGCTCTTGGCCAGCGGGTGAGTCAGTATCATACCGAAGTAGGTGGTATGGCGTCGACAGACCAGACGCCCTTCTGGTTACGTGCCAATCAATATGGGGTTGTGCCACTTCGCGGACCCGTGTACCGGGTGAATGCAGGTGTCTACTCGGATTACCGCCGAACCGACAGTGTTAACTCCCGTCCGGTAGCCGATTGGGGATACGGTGCCAATGTGGTTGTCAATGCAGGAAATACGAAGCAGGTTTTGGTACCCGAAGCCTATGTTAAAGCTCGGTTATGGGTGTTTGAGTTATATGCGGGGCGTCGCCGTGAACTTGTCGGATTAGTCGATACGCTGTTGACTTCCGGTGCCTACGCCTGGTCGGGCAATGCATTGCCCATTCCTAAAATTCAGATTGGGATACCCACCTTTACGTCTGTTCCCTTTACGAAAGGTGTTTTGTCCCTAATGGGTGTTTTTGCTCATGGCTGGTTCGAAAAAGAGAATCGCCTGGTCAAAGGGTCATACCTGCATCAGACCTACGGGTACGGTAGACTGGGCAAACCAACCTGGCCATTTCGCCTATACGCAGGTTTCAATCACCAGGTTATCTGGGCTGGTCGTGCTGCCCCGGGAGTGATCCATCCAACCGTTTCTGTAGATGGGCAGTTACCATCCGCTCTCAAATACTTTCCCGCCGTTGTGTTTGGTACAACAGGCACACAAGTCGACCAGGTAGCCACTGAGTTTGAAGCCAATCGGGTGGGTAACCACCTTGGTTCCCTTGATTTTGCGGCCGACGTGAATATTGGCCACTGGAATGCGTATCTGTACCGACAGTTCCTGTATGATGACGGGTCGTTATATTACGGTACTAATCTGGAAGACGGGTTAAACGGTCTGCGGTTCAAGAATCGGAAAGCGCCAGGCAGTGTTGGTGTCTTTCTCCGCCAGGTAACAGTCGAGTTTCTGAACACGTATAGTCAGGGGGGAAGCGAGTTTATCAATGATGACAACCTACGACGGGGACGCGACAACTACTTCAATCATGAACAGTTCATCGATGGCTGGGTTTATCACGGCCGCGTTATTGGCACACCCTTTCTGACTCCTCAACGTGAGGTTAGACCTGAACTACGTAATACTGGACCTCATAACATTGGCAATAACCGGGTCAAAGCGCTTCATCTGGGCATCAGCGCATTGTTGTTCAATGCGGTAGACTTCACAACGCGCCTGTCGGTGAGCCGAAATGCCGGCACCTATAATAACCCCTATGTAGATTCGCCCCAGCAGTTCTCGGGGGCATTAACCGCGTCGGTGCCCCTGACCTGGTTAGGCGGAATGGTACTCAATGGCACGGTAGCTGTCGATAGGGGCGGGCTGTTGCCTAACAGCACCGGAGGTTACTTAGGGCTGCGCAAAAATGGTTTGCTGGGTGGCCGTCGTTCTCCAGCAACACGTCCGAAACGGTAATTAAGGCCCCCGTGATTGTTGAGAGTCGCACGACCCCTTACTAATTATTTTATTTTTGGTAATTTATAATTCAGACGGTAGTTCGTTTGCCGTAATCCTTATTTTTGTGAAGACTACATATACCATATAAATTAGAGCTGGCGTATATAATAACAGTACTAGTAGCAGGTAAGGATGGTGAGGATAAC
>DATHAW010000092.1:0-6944 GCA_035296465.1 Spirosoma sp. | reverse complement strand
ACCCAACAGTCCGGTTGCGGGCAGTGAGGTACGCGGCTGCCACGCGTTGCACATCTTCTTTTGTTACTTTCTCATACAGCGCCGGGGCTTCATAAAGTTTTTTATAATCCCCGAAAAATAGCTCGTACGTACCGAGTGAGTTGGCTTTGCCGTTGATGGTTTCCATTGTCCGGTAAAACTCCATCAGCTTCTGGTTCTTCACTTTCTGAAGTTCCGTATCCGTAATGCCGCTGGCCACAACCTTATCGATCTGGTTTAGTACCGACCGCTCCAGTTGCTCAGCCGATACGTTACTGCCCGCAATGGCGTATATAGTAAACAGACTTGGATCGAACGACTCGCCGAAGTTAGTGAAGGCCCGCGACGCGATGGTTGAGTCGAGGACGAGGGACTTAACTAGTCGCGACGAGTTTCCCAAACTCAGAATACCACTCAACAAATCAAGGGCGTAGTAATCGGGGTGGCGGGTGGCGGGCGTATGGTAAGCCAGAAGAATATTCGGCGTTGCTACGTCTTTGTAAGTCGTCACGCGTCGTTCTCCGTTTTGGGGTGGCTCCACCGTGCGCAGGCTGTCGGGCAGTTTCTGTGCCGGAATCGGTTCAATGTATTTCTGAGCCAGTGCTTTCACCTGGGCAGTCGTTACGTCGCCAACTACTACGGTCACGGCGTTATTGGGCGAGTAATACGTTTTGAAATAGCGCTCAAGATCGGCCTGGGTCCATCTTTTGATATCTGACTCAAATCCAATTACGGGAAACATATACGGATGTTCAATAAACGCCGTTGCCTGCACCAGTTCGCTGATGACCCGGTAGTTACTGTTTTCCAGTCCGGTACTACGCTCCGACAACACCACACCCCGCTCACTCTCAACCATCTTAGGGTCAATAGCCAAATCGCGAATGCGGTCGGCTTCGAGATCGAAGATCGTTTCGAGCGCATCGCGTTGAAACCAGTCTGTATAAACGGTGGTGTTCTGGGTCGTGTAGGCATTGTTAGAGCCGCCGTTGGCTTCCATAACCCGGTCGAACTGCTTTGGGCCATATTTTTTGGCCCCGTTGAACATCATATGCTCAAAAAAGTGCGACAGGCCCGTAATACCATGAACTTCATTACGTGAGCCGACTTTCCAGAATGTGTAAAAGTTAGCATTGGGAATCGAATGGTCTTCGAGGACCATGAATTTCATGCCATTTTTGAGCGTAAACGTTTGCACATCCTCTGGTTTGGGCTGGTTCTGAGCGGAAACTATGGCCACTGAGAGCACCAGCCCCACTAGTAACCCAATTCGCTTGTTCATGAGATGAGTTTGATTGGCTAAACACTAAAAGTAAGGCAGGCGGGGGAGATTACAAAATGGGTTCAAATGCGTCGGCCTTACAAATACGTCCTTGCCATCGTGCTGATTTTTGTCAACGTTTGTATCCGAAAACCTACTTTATATCATGAATCAACTCCTGTGGTCGCTTACCGGCCAGCGCGCTTTAGTTACGGGCGGCACCAAAGGCATTGGTGAAGCTATTGTCCGCCAATTTCTGGACCTCGGCGCGTCCGTATTCATTGTCGCCCGAAATAATGAGCTATTGCAGCAGCAACTTGGTGACTACCAACAGCAGGGCCATACGGTCGATGGTGTCGCGGCCGACGTAAGCCAGCCGGGTGAAGCTACGCGGATAATTGAGTCTGTTCGGGCTAGATGGAACACGCTCGACATCGTTGTCAATAACGCGGGAACGAACATCCGCAAACCCACGGCTGAATATAGTGCAGTCGACTATGACCACGTAGTAAATACGAACCTGCGCTCTGCCTACGAACTTACGCAAGCCGCCTACCCACTTCTAAAAGCATCCGGCAATGCCAAAGTCGTGATGGTTTCGTCCGTGTCGGGCCTGACGCACACCAGCAGTGGGTCGCTCTATGGCATGACGAAAGCAGCCATGCTGCAACTGACGCGCAACCTGGCAGTGGAGTGGGCACCCGACGGCATTCGGGTCAATGCGGTAGCACCGTGGTACATTACAACGCCCCTGGCGTCGCCGGTGCTGAATAATCCAGAAAAGCGGGCAGGCATCCTGAGACGAACGCCCATGAACCGCATTGGCGATGCCGAAGAAGTGGCCTCAGTGGTTTCCTTTCTGAGTATGCCTGCGTCGGGCTATGTCACCGGCCAGACCATTGCTGTCGATGGCGGGCTTCTGGCGTGGGGATTTTGACGTAATGCGCCCGGGAAACCTCTGTTCAACCAAAATCTTTCTTTCCACGCAACCCTTTCCCGGCACTATCCGTACTGCGAATAGGCCGGTTCAACTGTTCTGTTTTTCACTTTCAAACACAGTTGACAGTATGCGTCCATTCTTATACAAAAACACGCTCGCTTTCACTAACGGCTCTCCTAATTGTGGCCTTACGCGCCTGTAAAGACGAGCTGAAACCAGTCACGTTTAGGTTAATCCTGCTATTTTCGGCAACGACAACAAGTTAACTTTTTTAATGGCCAACGCCCCCGTCATACATCCATTACCTGACCTGCTGGCCGGCTGCCTTCGCAACCACCGGCAAAGTCAGGAGCTGCTCTACCGGCAGTTCTATGGGTATGCCATGAGTGTTTGTCTGCGCTACGCTCCTACCCGCGAAGGTGCCCTGGAAGTATTGAATGACGGCTTTCTAAAAGTTTTTACACGACTTGATCAATATGACATCACACAACCCTTTAAAGGCTGGCTCCGACGAATTCTGATCAATGCAGCCCTCGACCACTACCGACAGGAAGTGCGGCACCACCATTTTGATGATGTCGAGCAGGCCGGGCAAAGCATTGTGTCGGAGTCGGCCGATGCAAACAGCCAATTGGCGCACGAAGAACTGCTGGCGCTCATCCAGCAACTATCGCCTGCTTATCGGTTAGTGTTCAACCTGTATGTTATGGATGGATTTACGCACGAAGAAATTGCCGCGCAACTGGGCATTTCGGTAGGGGCGTCGAAGTCGAATTTGGCGCGTGCGCGGGAGAAACTGCGGCTGTATGTAAAGCACATAAACTACGATGAGTATGCAAGAGCCAACCGATAACCAATTGGACGGACTCTTCAGAAAGTCGGCTGAAGAGTTTGTTGTTCCGTACGATCCGGCGGCCTGGCAAGCCCTGAAAAACCGGCTCGATGCCCATGACGGACTCACGGTCTGGGAGCACGTACTACGCTGGGGCCTTCCGGTCCTATTGCTGGCCATCCTGACTGCTGGTAGCTGGAACGCAAACCGGAAACAGGCAAGAGCAAGCCAAACCCTGCGTTCAGGCGTCGCTGCGGGGCAATCTGCTGGGGAGAACAAAGTCTCTCAGCTAAATAGCGCTGCCCAGAAACGGCAACCTCGCATTGATAACAGTCCGTTCCACCCGAACGAGACCCTTAGGGCAGATTTGCCTAAACCCGATGGCCCTACTAAAGGAGCCATTGCTCAACCGGGTGCTAACGAACCTCCTGTTGGGGTAACCCATGCAGATGAAAGGGTGGCCAACGCCGACGAATCGGTCGTGCCGTCGACTACGAACAAAGGGGGTTTTCCAACTACAGCAGGCGTAACGGACCATAGCAGTAACTCCAGTAAGCAAACAACGCTTGCTAAGAGAGCATATCCGCCCGATTCTCCGGCCAGGCCCTCTACAGTAATGGCTCCTGTTCCAGCAGTATCAGCAAGCCGTACTAAATCTAATAAGCGGGCAATTACTATGGAGCAAACCAAACGCGTTCGTTCTGGTACGACCCACCAAAGGGGGTTAGGTAAGATGGCCAGAAACGAGAACAAAAACCGTTCAACGACAAGTTTATCGGCCAAGGATCACCTAGTAGCGCCTGAGCGGTTGTTTACCAAACACCGGGAGACGCCCAGTGCCACCGGCGAATCATGGGTAAAAAAGTCCGGGAACGGTAATAGGCAACTACCTGATGCACTTGTAAGAGCGTATACAGTTACCACTACCACAACACCAGTCAGTGCACAGGCAACCACAGACAAAGGAAATCAGTCGGCCCAACCCGCTTCGTTTGTTGAGCTTACCAACAGACCAGGACAATGGCCCAAACCCCTGTCGTTTATCGGCCGGGATGTATCGGCCCCTGCAACCCCGATAGCACTTGAAATGGCTGCGGCTAAGCAATCGTTATCGACTCAACCAGCGTATATACAAAAAGGAATGAGCATCAGGTTTGTAGCGTCACCCGATCTGAGCGGTATTAGATTAAACAATCTTTCGCGTCCCGGCCAAAACATCGGGTTGCTGCTCGAGTACCGGATGGCGTCGCGGTGGAGTGTTCAAGCGGGCGTACTACGAAGTACAAAAGTCTACAGGGCCTCGACCACAGCGTATGAACTACCCGATTACACAAAGAGGTGGAAAGTACAACCCCAACGTGTTAACGGCCGTTGCAGTATGCTTGATATTCCGCTCAACCTCCGCTATGATGTGGCGCTACGTCCGCGATCAAAAGGTCGGCTACCAAGCCGCTGGTTTGTGAGTGGGGGCGTAACAACCTATATCATGCAGAAAGAGGACTACGATTACGTTTATGCTGAGGCCGACAAAAAACACGTTTACCCCAACGCTTACCCCAGCATGACGGGGTGGCATGGCAAAACGGGGGCAGTTGGCTTCAGTCAGTTGAACTTGTCAATGGGTTACGAACTGGCATTGGGTAGGCGGCTGTCGTGGCAGGTTGAGCCGTTCGTAAAAGTACCTATGAAAGGGGTTGGGTATTTTAAAGTTGATTTGTTGAGCACAGGGGCGTTTTTCTCGCTTCGCTACAAACTTTAATCAGGGTTCCATTTTTTTCCTATTTCTGTCTGAGCAACTACATTAAACGCACAATTGATGAAAACCAGTCCAACAACCGATCAAATGAAGCGCGGAGAGTTTCTGCGCAGTTTAGGCCTGAGCAGCGCTGCGCTGATGTCTTTTTATTGTTTGGGCACAACCTTGACGGCCTGCTCCGGCAAGGATGATCCAACCCCGGCTACCACACCCACAACGGGGACAGGAACCGGAAAAACAGATTTCACGCTTGACCTGACAACTACTGATTTTAGTAAACTAAAAACGGACGGAGGATTCGTTTATCGGGATAACATCATCGTCGCCCGTGTGAAAGGCGGCACCTACGTAGCCCTCGCCAGGGCCTGTACGCATCAGGGAACCGATGTTCAGTACCGGCTTACCCAGGATGATTTTTATTGTGCCAACCACGGCTCTGAATTTGCCACCAGCGGGGCTGTAGAAAAAGGTCCGGCCGCTCAATCACTGAAAGTGTACAAAACTACGCTCAGCACCGATGGCAATAAACTACAGGTGACGGAATAGCCCACTCTTTTAAACAACATTAATCCATCCGGTAAGGCTCATTCAGCAACGAAACGACCAATTCTGTCGTACCCTACATTATGCGATATTTCTTTGCCGGGCTGGCAAATCTGCTGTTGATCAGCCTGACTACGTTTGGTCAGACAACCAGCACAACCGGTGCATCTCCTGCTCAGGGCACCAGCCAGTCAGATACCAGTAGCCTAACCCTCCCAACCATTGGTTCTGCTAGAGCCAACAGCGTTGGGAGGGTTGGGAAAGTGACTCCTGCCGATACAGTAGCCCCCGGAAACAGCGCCGAGGACCTGCTGGCCGGTCTCACCGACTCGACCGAAACGCAGTCACTGCTCCCGCACCGAATGCTGTTTACGCAGCGAGCGTTCTGGGGGCCGAAGGGATTATTGCGTGTACTGAATGTAGCACCATTAACGGCTGAAAGCCGCACCAAAGAACTGAACGTAAGACGAACGATGTTGGTGACGCACCAGATTGGCGGCTTCGTTACGCTGGCCGGGTTTGTGGCGCAGGGAGTGCTCGGGGCTAAACTCTACAAAGCTCAGGGGGAATCGTATGTCACCACCAAACGCTGGCACGGGCGGACCGCTACGTTTATCAATTACGCCTATGGTACTACCCTGGCATTGTCGTTGTTTACTCCTCCCCCCATAATTGGGTCAAACCGGGGATTCAGTACCATCAAACTGCATAAATATTTATCCATTGTGCACCTGACCGGCATGATTGCCACCAACGTACTGGCGGGTTTGATTCAGGAGAACTATCAGCTTAAACCCTACCACCGGGCAGCCGCTTACGCTACGTTCGGGGCCTACGCAGCATCGGTAATCGCGCTGAAATTTTGAATTAAAACGTTATTCGGATACGGGGTTGCTAAAACGCTGCTACGAATCGCCAGCCAGCAATCAAAAATCAATCCCCAACACTCAACAACAAACAATATGAACTATACGCTGTATGGCTGCCTGCTGGCGGTCCTGTGCCTGTGTGCCTTCTCCACTCCCCAAGCAAAACGTAAACTTGTAGCGGACAAAACCCAATCAACTGTGGGTTACTCGGCCAAACATCCGCTACATGAGTGGGCAGGGGTTAGCCGTGCCGTTAATGCTGCGGCCACCTACAATGACGATACCAAGCAGGTAGAGAGCGTAGCGGTTTCCATTAAAGTGGCTTCGTTTGATAGTGGCAACAGCAACCGCGACTCACACGCCATGGAAGTACTCGAGGGGTTAAAGTACCCCAATGTCACGTTCGTTAGTTCGGACATAAAATCAGGACAGGATGGTGCCCTGTTGGCTACGGGTTCCCTTACGTTCCACGGCGTTACGAAACCAGTAACCCTACAGGCTACCCGCAAAGACGCTGATGGCAAGATGACACTAACCGGCGAGTTCCCGGTTAGTATGACGGCCCATAACATTGAGCGTCCGTCGTTTCTGGGCATGAAAACAGACGACATGATGACGCTGAAATTCAACGTCGTGTTCGGATTGTGAGGCAACAAGCCCTAGTTGACCCGAATCAGGTCGATGTTAAAAATAAGGACGGAATTGCCCGGAATACCATTTTGATC
>DATHAW010000091.1:0-13654 GCA_035296465.1 Spirosoma sp. | reverse complement strand
AGCGTAGGTAGGGCGGGTAATGAGGTAGGCGTTCGGACTCGTTTCTATTGACTTGGCGCCTTCAGGATTACCCATTGCCATATTATCATCACGAGAAGGCTGGTTTGAAACTGGGGCGGGACTATTAACCTGCTTACATTGAGAAAAGGTTAAGGCCAGGGAAAAGGCCAGCCACAACTTAGCCCAATAGTGCCTTTTAGATTGATGGTACGACTTCATCCTTATAAGTTTTGATAGGGGTAAATGAAAAACCAAATTGCCGGACAATTTACTTAGCCTTTCATTTTGCTTCATGCACAAGGCTTAATCAGTCATTTACCAGCCCTGGCTAATCAGCAGGTCTTTCAATGGCGTAGCTACTTGAAATATACCGTACAATAAATTGCAAGCAAAACGTGGAAAACTCATATCCAGTTTTTGGCCGTGTTCGGCTTCGTATCGATCATTAGCCAATTAGCCAGATCAAAACGTTCAGGCATACGTGCTGAGAATGAATGTTGAGGATTTAAGAGGGCCGTAAATGGCCTTTTTTTATGCCCAGAAATGATGTGGCTTCGCTCTGTGTAAACCAATGTGTAAACCGGTCAACAAAAAAGCACTTAATATAAATATTAAGTGCTTGACAATTAGTCTTTTATGTGACCACGGGGAGACTCGAACTCCCATGCCTTGCAGCACCACCCCCTCAAGATGGCGTGTCTACCAGTTTCACCACGTGGCCAATTCGTGATTGCGGGTGCAAAGATAGCCTTCCGGGCCGCTTCTGCAAAAAGCCCCCTACTTTCTTTTCGCTTTTTTAGTGTTATATAGGGCAAAAACAGGCATTTTTTCGTACTTTTATCTTTCTAAATCATCATAAATAGCCTAACAGTTATGGCACTGGAAATAGTCGGAAAACTCATAAAAGTCCTGCCTGAAGTATCGGGGCAGAGCCAGAAAGGCCCGTGGAGCAAGCAGGAATTTGTTCTCGAAACGCTCGACGCGTCTTATCCAAAAAAAGTGTGCCTGACTGCCTGGGGCGACAAAGTGGCTGACCTGAAACAGTTTAGCGATGGCGACGCCATAAAGGCGACCTTCAGCGCTGAGTCACGGGAATATAACGAACGCTGGTATACCGAACTTCGAGCCTTTCGTATCGAAGCAGCCGATGGTGGGCAGGAATCGGGAGCTGGTTATCAGGCACCGTCGTCGCGCCCGGCGCAACAGGCCCAGCCGCGCCCGGCGCAGCAGAACCAGCCTGCCGGTATGCCGTTTAACACGACATTTGACGACGAAAGCAACGATCTGCCGTTCTAACCTGAGCTGAACTTGTAAAGAAGAAGGGTGTAAGTGCTTCATAAGCAGGACTTACACCCTTCGCTTTTTATATTCATCTCCTACTGGTGATGATCTGGTTAGGATAAGAACGGCACGGAGGGCCTCCTAGCACTCAGACTATAAGCAGTGGATTGCTCTATCAGTTGAGCTACCAACCCGTTCCCTTAAATAGACGTACGTTAAGAACTGCCTTCTTCTAACGGTAGTACGTAACTATGGTCTCCCTATACTATGCAAGCTCTTCGCCTTAGAATGGTCCTGTTTCTTTTTCTGCTGGCCCATCTTCCGGCAGTTGGAGTCAGTTTGCCCGACAAGGTTCGGCAGGCAGATTCGCTGTTTGCGGCCGGCAGGGAGACCGATGCCGTTCGACTATACCAGACGGCCATTGCCAACGGACACACCGCCACCGACCCCATGCTGCTGAAATTAGCCAGCGCCTATGAACGGCAGAACGATGTGCCTCATCTGCTCTATTACCTACAGGTTTACTTCGATCGTCATCCCGACGACGCCGTACTCCGTAAGATGAACGAGATTGCCCGCGCCAACAACCTGAATGGCTACGAGACCGATGACCTGAATTATTTTTACCTGTTCTACCGAAAATATGGGACGTACCTGCTCTTGTTCCTATTGCTTCCGGGCGGATACGTGTTCAGTATCATGATGCTGAAACTTGTCAGAAAACAACCCGTAGACCGGCGCCAGAAGTGGGTCGTACTGTTTTATTTGATTCTGCTGCTGCTCTTCGTTAACCTACCGGAGGGTGTTCAGTCGGGCATCACGAGCCGCGATAGGGTACTACTACGCAGCGATCCGTCGGCAGCCGCGCCGGTTGTTGAAGTGATCGGACGCGGTCATAAGGTCAATATTTTAGGCAGCAAAGACATCTACCTGCGCGTGCTGTGGCGCAACGAACTGTACTACATCCGCCAGGATAACGTGTGGGTAATTTAATGACTGAATGAGTGGGTTGTCACCCACCAGACGCTCTATCACCTTTTCAGGGGCGAATTCTTTTCCTTTGCCAGCGTGTTGAACACGAGTTTGTCCATCAGGGATGGGACCCATTTGTTTAAAAAGACGGTGAATTTGCCCTGTGTGGTCAGAATCAGTTCGCGCTTCCGGGATTTAACGGCCCGCAGAATATGGTCAGCGCATTCGTCGGCGCTCATCATGCTGCCTTCGTCGCGCACGGTTTCGCCTGCTACCTGCCCGTGCGCATCGAGCGCGGCAAAACGGATGTTCGACGCGGTGAACCCCGGACAGGCTGTCAGAACGTGGACACCCGTATGGAGCAACTCCGTTCGCAGCGCTTCCAAAAAACCATTCATGGCAAACTTGGAGGCCGAATAGCCACTCCGCACGGGCAGACCTCGATAGCCCGCAATGGACGAGATGCCCACGATGGAACCCCTGGTCTGCTGGATGTAAGGCAGGGCGTAGCGCGTTGCATAAACCGTTCCCATAAAGTTCACGTCCATCACCTTCTGAATCACGGCCGGGTCTGTGTCGATGAGCATCGAGCGCATGGTAATACCCGCGTTGTTGATGAGGATGTCCAACCGGCCAAACCTGGCGATGGTCTGCTCAATGAGTCGCTGAACGTCGGCCTCAACACTAACATCGGCTATTAGAGTTAGTACCTCAATGTCGACATGACGCAGTTCCTCACTCACCTGTTCGAGTGCGTCCGCCTTGCGGGCACAGATAACCAGTTTGGCTCCTTCACGACCAAAGGCAAACGCCATGGACCGTCCGATTCCCGACGATGCGCCGGTGATAAGCACTACTTTATCCCTCATAACAAAATTAGTGGGTGCCAATGTCAGGGGTCAACACCCAGACATTGGCACCCAGCACCGCAAAGGTAATGGAATCCCCGCGTTACCGAAGCAGCGTAAGGGGTCCTTTGAACGTTCGTTTGGTGGTCTGAATCAGGTAATAATATGTCCCCGTTGGTGCGTTGGCACCACTCCAGCGAAACCGGGGATCGACCGATCTGAAAACAACCTGCCCCCAGCGGTTGGTAATCTCGACCGATTTAAACTGCTCGGCACACGAATTTTCGGGCAGGTCTTGTACGGCGAAAAAATCGTTGATACCATCACCGTTGGGCGAAAATACGTTCGGTACGGTAATGTCTTTGCTCACCGACGAATCTTTGACCCGGAAGGTCACGGTGGTGGTGTCGGTGTGCTGGGGCTGGCACGAGCGGTCGTCCACGACAAAATCTACGACGAAAGTGGCCTCCGACCGACCAGCCATTAATTCGCAGGTAGGTCTCCAGCCAAAGGCCGACTGAAGGGTTGGCAGGCCGGTTTTGTCAGTAAACTGCATTCCGGCTGCTTTAGCATCGAATCCGCGACCGGTGCCTGTTAGCCTGAGCGTGTCCCGGTCGGGGTCGTTGCCCAGCACATCGAACGTTACGTTACCCGCCGGGTCGTTCGGACTAACCACCAAATCAACCACTGCCTGGGGTAGCGTTGTCTGGATGGTGGGTGGCTTGCTGGGCAGGCCCACAGCCGCCAGGTTTACCGTCACGGTGTCGCGCAGGTTTCGGTTGCAGCGTGTGTCGGTTACGATAAAATCAACGATGTACGCCGACAGGGTGGCCTGCGTACAGGTGGGCTTCCAGGTGAAGGGACTCGACACCTTGCCCACACCCGAGGCCGACCCAAAGGTCATGCCGGCCTGCGCCAGCGTAAAGCCCCGCCCAACGGCCTGAATAGTGAGGTTATCGTTATCAGCGTCGGTTCCGAATGCGGTGAACGAAAGGGGTGTCCCGACCGTAACGCGGGCCAGATTGTTTCTCAGGTTGGTGGTGGCGGCTGGTTTGTTGTTGGGCGACGGAATAACGTTCAGGCGGATGCTAATGGTATCGCTCAGCCCCTGTGGGCACCCTTCGTCGGTGGCGCGAATGAGCAGCGTAAATGGCTTGCCATCGCCCCCCACGCACTTCCCGAAGCAGAATTTAGCCTGTAACGTATCGGTGCTGGTGCGGGTCACCAGCACACGGGGCGAAATGGCCAGGCCGGGCAGCGTCCCACTCATGTTGGTCAGCATAATGCGCTGATTGGGGTTGATGTCGGTAACCAGCAAGGTCAGGCAGTTGGTGTCTTTTTCGGCGATTGTCAGCGTTGTGCCTTCTTTATAGAATGCCTGCTGGCCCTCCGACCTGAAGAGTAGCTGGGGGGCATCGTTTTGGGGACAGTCGACCACTTTCAACTGAAAATCGCGCCGAACCCGCCCAATAAGCCTTCGATTGCGGTACTCCCCTACTTCAACCGAGAAAACAAAAAGCCCCAGGCGGCCGGCCGTTACGCTCAGCAGGCCCGTGCGGGCGTTAACACGCAGGGGCTGTGGACCGGGAATCTGGTTGCTCTGCGAAATGCCCGTTACCCAGGAAACACCGGGATAGGGTCCGGGACTCGATACGCCGGGTCCGGTGGGCGTTGGACTGCCCGGATTAGGCTGTACCCGGTTGCTGAATCCATTGTAGGGGGTCACCAGGGTATACGTCAGGCTGTCGCCGTCGGGGTCTTTGGCGCTGAAGTCAAAGGTGAACGGGCGGTTGATGCAGATATAATCGCCCTGCGCAATACTGAACACCGGCGACGAATTAGTGAAGGGTGTGGTACCCATAAACGGTGCAGGAAACTCCAGATAAAAGGTGGACCCTGCCCCACCCGGATCGTTGATGTTATTAATGGCCGCATTGCGGCAGCATCGCTCCCAGCTCATGTAGTACCCGCCCGCGTCGTTATAGGTTTGCGGAAACGTAACGTTGATTCCGTAGCGGATGAGCCGGGTACGCAGGTCTGAGCGCGTACAGGCCGGGCTGGTATAATCAACAAACTGGGTGCCGATACGAGGCAATTCCACATTGCCAACCAGTGCGTTGTCGCGTTTACGAAAAATGTAGACAACAACCGTCTGGTCTTCCGCCCCTGGGCTACCGTAGATGTCATCGAAATACAGGTTCATATTGACCCGGTGGGTAAAGCTGCCGCCTGCGGGCAGCTTCTGTAGTTCCAGCTCGCCCCCGACGATGTGTGTGGCATGGGCAATACCGCTGACCATCAGCAGAAAGCCAATAAATGGGCCAGCCCACCAGCCCTGACGGTACAGATTTATCATAGACAGATTCGGTTCAGTGTAGGGTCGTCCGAAAACGGCTGCTTAAATTAGCGCTTTTTTTAGGATATGTATGCGCAGGAAGAGTCATAAAGTCCCCGAACGGTTGTACGCGATTCGAGTTGATGCCGTTGCAGCCGAGGGCAAATGTATAGTACGTACCGACGAGGGCGTCATTTTTGTAGAAAATCCCACCGGCGGAGCGGGCATTGCTCCGGGCGACGTAGTGGATCTGCGCATCACCAACAGGAAAAAACAATACCGCGAGGCTGTAGCCGAGCGTATTCATGAGCAGTCGGCGGTGCGGGCAACGCCGTTCTGCGAACACTTCGGCACCTGCGGAGGCTGTAAATGGCAGCACATCCGCTACGATGAGCAACTGCGGTTCAAACACCAGCAGGTAGTTGACCACCTGACGCGCATCGGCAAGGTCGAGCTGCCCGCCATCCGGCCCATTCTGGCGGCTGAGCCCACCCGTTATTACCGCAACAAACTTGAATTTACCTGCGCCGAAGGCCGCTGGATGACCTCTGGCGAGGTGGGTTCAGGTGAGGAAATCGACCCACGGGCCGTGGGTTTCCACATACCGGGCCGCTTCGACAAGGTGTTGCCCATTCGGCACTGCTACCTCCAGCCTGACCCGTCCAATGCCATCCGACTGGCCGTAGCCGACTACGCGTATAAGACGGGTATGAGTATGTATAACCTGAAAGTGCACACGGGCTATCTCCGAACCCTGATCATCCGCACGGCCGCGCCCGATCAGGTCATGGTAACGGTGCAGGTTGCCCAGGACGACCCCGACCAGTTAACCGGCCTGATGCGTCACATGCAGGCGTCGTTTCCGGAAATCACGTCGCTCAATTACATTCTTAATACCAAGAAAAACGACAGCTACCAGGATCAGGATGTGGTGAACTGGGCCGGAAAGCCCTACATTGAAGAGCGAATGGATGCCGGCGATGGCGATACGCTGACCTTTCGGGTTGGACCAAAATCATTTTATCAGACCAACGCGCAGCAGGCCCACAGCCTCTATAAAATTGCCCGCGACTGGGCCGGGCTGACGGGCCGCGAACGGGTATACGACCTTTACACCGGCACGGGCACCATTGCCCTCTTTGTGGCCCGACAGGCACAGCACGTTGTGGGGGTGGAGTACGTCGAAGCATCCGTGGCTGACGCCCGGGTCAATGCGGCTATCAATGGCATCACGAATACGACGTTTGTGGCGGGTGATATGCGCGACATCCTGACCGACGGTTTTTTCGACCAGCACGGCCGACCGGAGGTTGTCATTACGGATCCGCCCCGTGCGGGCATGGACGAGGCCGTAACGCGCCAGCTCATTAAAGCCTCCCCGGAACGTATCGTCTACGTGAGCTGCAATACCGCCACGCAGGCCCGTGACCTCGGCATACTGGACGAAGGCTACACCGTCGCCGATGTGCAGCCGGTCGACATGTTTCCCCACACGCACCATGTGGAGAATGTGGTCGTGTTGAAACGAAGGGGATAATCAGGCCGTCGTTATACTGCTCCATCAACTGGCTAAAATTCCAGATACGGAGCGATTTTCTCTATTGTTTTGGCGTCTAAAATCCGAATTGGCCTTAACGATTCGGCAGAGGTATAAGCCCCATGCTGTTCGCGGTAGCTGACAATGACCTGTGCCTGTCGGCGGGACAGAAACGGGTGCCGGTCCAGTTCTTCGGCAGAAGCCGTGTTGACCGGAATCTTGCGGGGTGCCGACCGAATCTGGCCGAATTTCTCTAACTCGCTTAATGCCAGAGAATCCAGACCATATACATCGCGAAACTGCTCGGGCGTAATAAATCCGCCCAATCCATCGCGGTACTTCACGATTCGCGCAGCCAGTGTAGACCCGATGCCCTTTAGCGCAATCAACTGCGACGTATCGGCGGTGTTGATATCAAATGGCTGTAAAACGGGTTTGGCGGGTCGGTCGGCATAGGCAGGGCGATCAGCGTAAGCCGTAGGCGGCCCGGCGGGGCGGTCGCCGGATTTATAGGGTTCGCCCGTGTAGGGTTTGCGTGTCCCAAACCGATCCGTATTGAACCGGTCAGAGCGTGGCGTTTCCTTCAGGGTAATATACGGTTCGAGTTGGTCGTAGAGGTCGGGTGGGAAATCGTAAATTTTAAGCAGGTCTTCTTTCTTCCGAAACTGTCCGCCTTTGCTGCGGTATTTGTCGATGCGTTCGGCCATCCAGCGCGGCAGGCCTAGCTGCTGCCACCCGGCTACACTGACGGTATTGGGGTCGAACTGAAATAGTTTGGGTTCGCTGAACCGCTCGGCGGTGGTTTTATCACGCTCCGAGCGATCGGCAAAAGCTGGTTGTTTTGCTTCCTCGGTGCGCATCAACGCCACCAGACTATCGAGTTTCCGCTGGTCAGCCACCGACGTATCAACGGGTTTATGGTTGTCCAGAACCCGGTACAGGAAGGGAATAAGCAGGCAGAGCAGGATAAGAAAAATCAGGACCACGAAACCCCGGCTCTCTTTATGCGAAAAGCCAAAATGGTCGCGTACCAGTGCCTGGAAACGATTGAACATGGGAAATGGATGGGGTTACAGGCAAACCGTAAGATGTTCGTAGTCAATGGCCTCAGAAAGGCCGACGGCGTAGATATTTTACTCAATGCTCATGAAGCGACAAAAGCCAGCGCTTCTTTAATGTCTTCAGCTTCCAGGTACGGATACACTTTCAGAATACGTTTGGCTGAGTAGCCTGCCGAAACCAGACCAACGATGGTACTGACAGTGACCCGCATCCTGCGAATGCAGGGTTTTCCGCCCATAACTTCAGGATCGAGGGTGATACGTGTGAACTCCTGCATGAATTTTAACTAATTTTTGACAAAAACAGGTGTTTGAATGGTGAAAAACTGCACTTCCCCCGGCGATGCAGTACAGGTAACTTTCAGCATGTGGTAGTTTGTACTTGCTTTGTTGACAAGTTAGCAAAAAGGCTTATGTCTATTCATCAGGACAGATTCATTGTTCCTGCATCCTGATATACATGACCTTGGGCCACTCTTGTTCGGACCATTTCTTGACAAATGTCTAATTTATAAACGGACAACGTATTTTTGCGCTACGTATGAATACTACCCAAGCGCCAGCCGCTACCCTCCCCGACATTATTGCCCACGCCAAAGAATACGGCTTTGTGTTCCCATCCTCCGAAATTTATGATGGTTTGCAGGCCGTCTATGACTACGGACAGAACGGTGTCGAACTAAAGAATAACCTCAAAACGCTGTGGTGGAAGGCCATGACCCAACTCCACGACAACCGCGACGGCGGACCGGTAGTCGGTATTGACGCATCAATTTTCATGCACCCCCTGACGTGGAAAGCATCGGGGCATGTCGATTCGTTTAACGATCCGATGATCGACAACCGCGACTCCAAAAAACGCTACCGCGCCGACCAACTGCTCGAGCTGAAAGCGGAAGAATATGCCAATGCAGGTGACGAAGCCCGTAGTACTGCGCTGTTGCAGGAAATGGGCCGCTTACTGGGCAGCAATGACCTCGACGGCGTCAGAAACCTGATTATTGCGGAGGGCATCAAAGATCCCGTATCGGGCACCGACAACTGGACCGAGGTGCGGCAATTTAACCTCATGTTTTCGACGCAGGTTGGTTCGCTGGCTGAAGATGCCAGCCTGATCTACCTCCGGCCCGAAACGGCGCAGGGCATTTTTGTCAACTTTCTGAACGTGCAGAAAACCGGCCGCATGAAGGTACCGTTTGGTATTGCCCAAATTGGCAAGGCATTTCGGAACGAGATCGTAGCGCGGCAGTTCACGTTTAGAATGCGCGAGTTTGAGCAGATGGAGATGCAGTTTTTTGTCCGCCCCGGCACCGAAATGGCGTGGTATGAACAATGGCGCGACACCCGGATGAAGTTTCACCGGGCGATAGGGCTGCCTGCCGACAAACTCAAATTTCACATCCATGAGAAGCTGGCGCACTACGCCAATGCAGCTGTGGATATTGAATATAAGTTTCCGTTCGGCTTCCGCGAGATCGAAGGCATCCACTCCCGCACCGATTTCGACCTGAAAGCGCACCAGGAGCTAAGCAAGAAGAAACAGCAGTATTTCGATAACGAAGTCGATCCGGCAACGGGCAAACCCTACGGCAACTATGTGCCTTACGTAGTGGAAACGTCGGTGGGAGCCGACCGGTTGTTCCTGGCTGTGTTCTGCAACGCATTTACGAAAGAGACAACGGGGGAAGGCGACGAACAGAAAGAGCGGACGTACCTGAAACTCCACCCAGCGCTGGCTCCCATTAAGGCAGCTGTGTTTCCGCTGGTCCGGAAAGACGGGCTGCCCGAAAAAGCTGAGCAAATTATGAAGTCGCTTCGTTCGGAGTTTCGGGTAATTATGGAAGAGCGCGACGCCATCGGTAAACGCTACACCCGGCAGGACCTGATTGGTACGCCATTCTGCATTGCCGTCGACTACCAGACCCTCGAAGACGATACCGTTACCATCCGTTACCGCGATACGACCGAACAAATCCGCGTCCAGATAAACGAACTTAAAGCCCGCATCGGCCAGGACGTATCGATGGAGCGGTTGCTGGAGCAGATGTAATTCGTAGTGGATCACTATATTTTTGATTAGCTAAAAGCAAAAAGCCCCGACCATTTCTGGTCGGGGCTTTTTGCCTGATACGTACTAAAGTCATTCCACTTTGATCACTTTAACCGTCTGAGACTGCGTGGGCGTAGTGACCCGCAGCAACAGCAGTCCCGTTGTTTGACGGCTAACCTCAAACGTGTGGTGCTCAACAGAATCAGCCTGCTCAACCTGATGGGTACCAATCATTTGTCCACGCATATCGGTGAGGTTCAACCTGAGCAACTGACCGGTAGCGCCCCGAACCTCCACGGATACCTGTCCATTCCGAACTGGATTACCAATTATCCGAACGTTTACTAATGACTCTGCCGAAACACCAACGCCGATCCGGGCATTGCTACCCCCGTTGCAGGCAGCTAGCCAGTTATAGGTGAAGCTAGCCTCCCCCGCCGTACCGCTCTGGGTGGCCTTCAGGGTAATGACCGGGTTATCCGTATAGAGCCGAAGCGTGTAGGGACCCGGAGCCGTGGTAGGCAACAGCTCGTTGACCACTGAGAAACTCACCGGTTGGCCACTCAGGCCACTGTACTGGGGCGTGAAGCGCACCCGCCGTTCGCCCGCTGTTACCGTCTCGCAGCTCACCGTCGTTACGCCCGTAATGCTGAAAGGCGAGTCAGATGTGGGTGGTGTACTGCCGCCGTCGCTTGTCGTACAAGCCCCCAGCCAATTATAGGTAAAGCTAGCCTCCCCCGCCGTACCGTTCTGGGTGGCCTTCAGGGTAATGACCGGGTTATCCGTATAGAGCCGAAGCGTGTAGGGACCCGGAGCCGTGGTTGGCAACAGCTCGTTGACCACTGAAAAACTCACCGGTTGGCCACTACTCAGGCCACTATACTGGGGCGTGAAGCGCACCCGCCGTTCGCCCGCCGTTACCGTTTCGCAGCTCACCGTCGTTACGTCCGTGATGGCAAAAGCGGCTGTTGTAGAGGGGGCCAGGTTGAACCGGGCTACGCTCGGATCGTGGTCACTGTCCTGATCGGCAAACTCTGAGTTGAAATGCACTACATCGTAGCGATCCAACCGGCTGCCGGTTAGGTTATTGCTCACTAAGATGTGATCAAGCGTTTGCGCATTGCCTTCAAAATTATACGTGTACCGCTCGTTGGGAGGCAGCGTCTCAATGAGCGCCGTCAGGGGCGTTTCTTTCAGCGTGTTTAGCGGATTCGAGAACTCGAAATCGTTCAAATCACCGGCTACAATCACGTTGGCATTGGCGTTTACACTTAGGATACCCCGCACAAAGTCACGCACGACAGCTGCCTGCTGATTCCGCTGGGTTTCGCTGCTCAGTACCGGCGGCTGCACATTGCCAAACAAGGGATTATCGCCACCTTTCGAATTAAAGTGATTGCCGATAACAAACACCGTCTGACCATTGAAGACAAACTCACCCACCAGTGGCTTACGGCTGGCACTGTTGGCACCGGCTCCGTCGAAAGCCGGATTGCTTGGGTCGACCCGGCCGGGGCTGAACGAGAGTTGCGGTTGCCCATTTACGTTGTTGATCGTAGTCGTGCTGGTTGCCGTTCCACCGGGGCGGTCCACAAACGTTACGCGGGCAGGATTGAACAGGAAACCTACCCGAATATTACCACCCGGTTCGCCCCCGTCCTGATTATTCAGCGGATCAATCTGGCGGAACTGGTACGCTGGACCATTGGTAGCAGTAATCGCGCTGATCAACTGGTTAAAGGTCGCGCTGGCATCCACGACACCGTTGTTCGTGGCACCGTTGTTATCCTGAATCTCTTCCAGCAGCAGAATATCCGGCGAACGCAGGTTATTGACAATCCGTCCGGCAATGGCATTAAACGTGGCGTCGCCCGGATCCAGATTCTCGACGTTGAACGTACCAACCGTCAATTGATTGGCAGTACCCGTCAGATCCGTCGTTTCTTTAGTCAGCGGGCTGGGCGTAGTCACCATCGGTAGTGTCGTTGCCAGCACTTCATAGTTACCGGCGCCGTAGTTAACAATACCCGTGATGGTGCTAAACAGGGCACCCACGTTTACGACCGGTGTTACAAAACCATTGGTTGGGGGATTCAGCAGGTTGTCGTCGATCTGAATGCGCTCCGGATTAAAATCTCCGGCACTCACGGCAATTCCTCCCCGTGCCGTCCGGCCGCTGGCATTGACTCCATTGTCGGCCAGTACCCACACTTCACCCCGGCCCCCTCCACTCGTAATCGTCGGACTGACGGCGACTGGACTATTGATCTGCACGCGCATTCCCTCCAAACTCTCGTAGAAGTCGATACCGTCCGTGGTCGGATCAAAACTGGTGAAGTTATCGTCCTCGATAACCGACTGGGGAATTGCCCGGCCACCATTCCCAAGAATAACAGCCGTCGGCAATTCCTGTCCTTCCGAAAGTTCGGTGATGGTTGGGCTGCCGATCTGGGTTACGGTTAGGTTAGTGCCCGAGCCAAACTCGGCAACCTGACCACTTACCTCTACCCCGTCGCCCACCTGAATGGATGCCCTCGGTGCGGTTCCGCTGCCGGTAAAAACAAAAATGCCTTCCGATGTGCGGTCGTCAGCATCTGGGTTTGGGTCCTGCATATAGAACCCGTTCGGCGCGCGGGCCGTAACGATGCCCGGTACATTGGTTACGGTCTGGCCAAGTAATGGTGAGGTATGGGCGGTGCCCTGGATGGCGCGGATGCGGGTGGCGGGGGCCGCATCATTGTCAGTGATCGTTGCTGTAGCCGACGCTGTCCCTAAATCATAAGCCACCCCATCCGTCAGGGTGAGAATGATTGTCTCGTTGCCTTCTACTTCGCTGTCATCGGTTGGCGCGAGGGTGATGTCGACTGAAGGCTGACCGGCTGCAATGGTGGCTGTCCCCGCCATAGTCGGGGTGTAGTCCGTGCCATTGGTGGCCGTTCCGCCAACCGTGTAGCTCACACTCAACGGGTCGGTTGTGCTACCCGTGCGGGTAATCCGGAACGTAACGGGGTCCGAACCGGCTTCGGCACCGGTAGCATCAGTAGCCGTGATGGATACAGTCGGCACGGCTGGGGCATCGTCGTCCGAGATGGTAACAGTAGCCGCGCTAGGACTACCAACTGTGTAGCCAGCCGAACTGGTTAGCGTTAGCGTTACGGTTTCATTCCCCTCAGGATCTACATCGTTAACCGGTGTGATTAGGACGTCTACAAAAGCGGCTCCGTCAGAAATTGTAACTGTACCGGACAAACCAGGTGAATAGTCAGCCGTGCTAGCAGTGCCACCAAACGTATAGTTTACGGCTAATGAGCCCGTAGTCGCCCCTGTACGCGTAACGCGGAATGTGCCCGGATCAGAACCTGCTTCTGCGGCTGATGCATCCTGAGCAACAATGGTTAGGGTGGGGACCGAAGGACCAGCAGTCGTTGCCGTTACGCTCAAATCATCTATACCTAATCCATGATCAGCCCCGGTGTGGTCTGGATCATAAAACCGGAGCATAATCTCAGAACCATCCGGAATTGATACATCAATCGCTGCATCCATGATTGACCGGTTGGCGGCTGCATT
>DATHAW010000090.1:0-4107 GCA_035296465.1 Spirosoma sp. | reverse complement strand
CGGAATGCCTATGCCAGGGCCGCCCGCTTAGATGCCTCAGTTTATGAAGTTTGGGTTGCGTTGCTCCAACTGGATGGCGAGCTCAACCAGGTCGACAGTTTACTGGCCCATTCTCAGCAGGCACTCGAAGTATTTCCAACGCAGGGATTGTTCTGGTACTCCAATGGTTCCGCTAATCTGTTTAAACGCAATTTCCAGCAGGCCGTCGATGCCCTTGAAGAGAGTCAGAAACTCTTGGCGGCCACTGCAAACAGTGATATAAAAAAAGGCATTGGTGCTCAACTAGGTGACGCCTATAACGGGCTTGGTGATCATGCCAAATCAGACGAAGCATACGAGGCTGTGCTGAAGATTGACCCGCTGAACGACCACGTACTCAACAATTATAGTTATTTTCTGTCGCTCAGGAAGCAAAACCTGCCCCGCGCCGTGCAGTTAGCACAGAAACTGGTTGAGCGAAACCCCACGAACGCTACGTATCTGGATACCTACGCGTGGGTGCTATACGTCTCTAAAGACTATGCTAAAGCGAAACAGTATTTAGAAAAGGCTTTAGCTAATCCGGCGGGTGTTAGTGGAACAATCATCGAGCACTACGGTGATGTTCTATACCAGCTTGGAGAAACACCCAAAGCGATTGAACAGTGGAAACTGGCCAAAACCAAAGGTGGTGCCAGTCCTAATCTGGACAAAAAAATCGCTACCGGAAAAATCTATGAATAAACTTTGGCTCTATGCCCTGTTGCTGAGCGTATTATTCAACTCGGACGCCTGCCGCCGTCGCCAGCCGGGGCGGACAGTTCCCCCAGCTTCGGGTGCAGAAAAGCCCGTCTCGTCCACGTCGGGTGGTACCAGACCTGATTCTGCCGGCCTCAATTCCCTACCCACCGACTCTGTATCCGCCCGCCCGGCTATTACAAAACCAACTGCTCCCAGACCTGGTATCGAAGAGGCCCGGGCCAATGTTGCCGAAATAGATTTCCGTTACCTGACAGCCAAATCTAAAATTTCATTTAAAAGCCCGCAGCAGGACATCGACAACGCGAATATCAATATCCGGGTCCGCAAAGACAGCCTGATTTGGCTATCGGTTAATAAGGTGGGCATTGAAGCTGTCCGGGGAATAATCACCCGCGATTCAATCACAATTATCGATAAAATTCACCGGGAATACACCGTTTACGACTTTCCATCATTAAGCCGCCAGTTTAATTTCCAGATGAATTTTGAGTTGCTTCAGGCGCTCATCGTGGGTAATTTACCGCTGCCCCGACGCCCGGCGCAAAAAATCAAAAATGAACGGGAATACTTGCTGCTGCGTCAAAGCGAGGGCAAGGTTTTGGTGGAGAATTACATTGGTGAGCAGGATCGGAAACTCAAAAAGCTGATGCTGACAGAGCAGCCGACAAAAAATACCCTACGACTGGATTACGAAGATTTCACTTCGCTCAATAACTTCTTATTTCCTTACACCAGCCTGGTAACATTGGATTATCAGTCGAAGGCCGACGGGCAGTTTTATCAGACCTTACTCAAAATCAAGCATAGTAAAGTCGAATTGGTCGACAAGAATCCGGGCTTCCCCTTCACCATACCGGCCAATTATCAGCGCCGGCCATAAGTAACCCAGTTGGTTTCAGTACGTATGCACACCCATAAGCTGTTTTTTAGTTGCTTCATTAAATGGTCGGCCCTCATGTTATTGAGTCTGGCTCTGCTGCCAGCCCAGGCACAACCAACGCAACGTAGCCGGCAGGTGCTGGAGAGAGAAAAAAGACAGAACGTAGAGAAGATAAACCAGATTCGGACAGTACTAAAAAAAACAGCGACGGAAAAGCAGGTAGGGCTTGGTCAGCTTAAAGCCCTCAACCAGGAGATTCAGGCCCAGTCGAAGCAGATTGGCTTGCTCAATAAGGACATACAATTGACCGAAGCCGAAATTGCCGAACTCAGGCAGGCCAGTAACGCCCTCACCAACGACCTCAATAAGCTCCGGGCCGAGTATGGCTCCATGATTTACGCAGCAGATAAACGGCGCCAGCAGGTCAACCCGCTGGGCTTTCTGTTCGCATCCGATAACTTCAATCAGTTAGTGGCCCGGTATCGCTATTTGCGCCAGTACTCCGATGCCCGTCAGAGCCAGGTCAGGCAGATGAACAACGTCCAGACGATGTTGCAGAACAAGCAGCAGGTAACGCAGCGCAAACGCCAGCAACAACGCGGTACACTGGTCGTGAAAGTGAAGGAGACGCAGAAACTCGAAACGCTGAAGGATGAGAAGAACCAGGTTGTAAAAGAGCTGAGTCAGAAAGAAGTTGAACTACGGACTGAGCTAGCCGAAAGTCGCCAGGCTGTCGACCGGCTCGAGTCCATGATCAGGCGTATCGTTGCTCGCGAAGCCAGAGAGCGAGCTGAGCGCGAAGCTCGCGAACGCGCTGAACGAATGGAGCGGGAGCGGATAGCCCGGGCAGAAGCAGCCCGCAGAGCCGCCGAACGCAAACGGGCAGAAGAGGCTGTAGCAGCCGCCAGGGAAGCTGGTGAAAAACCTGCCCCAGCCGATGTTGCCAAAGCCGAACGCCCGGTTGAGCCGGAGCCTGAACCGCCCGCTCGCAAACCCGACGAACGACGTAATAATAACCTGAACGATGAAGAAGCCGCCCTGGCATCGTCATTCACCGCATCGCGGGCCAGGTTGCCCTGGCCGGTCACCAAAGGGTTTATTTCTGACCGGTTTGGGCGCAAACCGCACCCCGTTCTGAAGGGCATTTACGTAGAAAACCAGGGAGTTGACATTCAGACCACGGCGGGCGAAGGCGTCCGGACTGTTTACGCCGGTATTGTTCAGGACGTGGCCAGTATGCCGGGAATGAATAACGTAGTGGCTATTCAGCATGGTGACTACTTCACCATCTACGCCAAGCTGCGGAGTGTATCGGTCCGGGTGGGACAGCACGTGAAAGCCCGCGAAGCCATCGGCACAGTAGCTACCGATAAAAACGGGGTGTCGGAAATTCAGTTTCAGATCTGGAAAGAGTTTACCAAGCTTAATCCAGAGTCCTGGCTTACGCCAAGGTGAGTTCAGGTAGCAGTCACCGGTAGATGCCATTGAAAAGCCATACCTTTGCGCCCTCATCAGTGAGCCCAAAACGGTTCTCTTTCGATTGCTAACTGTTCGCCCAAAAATGTCTGTTCATAACCTCGATATCAAACGCGTTACGACGCATACCATTCAGGAACTGAAGAATAAAGGCGAGAAAATCTCGGCGCTGACGGCCTATGATTTCTCAATGGCACGGGCGGTCGACACGGCCGGGGTTGAGGTGATACTGGTGGGTGACTCGGCCTCTAACGTAATGGCGGGGCATGAAACAACGCTGCCCATTACGCTCGACCAGATGATCTATCATGCCGGGTCGGTGGTTAGGGGAGTAAAGCGGGCGCTGGTCGTAGTAGATCTGCCGTTTGGCTCCTACCAGGGCAACTCAGCCGAGGCCCTGCGGTCGGCCATTCGTATCATGAAGGAGTCGGGTGCGCATGCTGTCAAGATGGAAGGGGGACTGGAAATTAAAGAGTCGATTGTCCGGATTCTGAGTGCGGGCGTACCCGTTATGGGGCATCTTGGGCTAACACCGCAGTCGATCTATAAATTTGGTACGTATGCCGTACGGGCCAAAGAGGAGGCTGAAGCTCAGAAGCTTATGGACGACGCCCATATGCTCCAAGATATTGGTTGTTTTGGTTTGGTGCTTGAAAAAATTCCGGCGGCTTTAACAAAAAAGGTTTCTGAAAGCCTGACCATTCCAACCATTGGCATTGGGGCCGGGCCGGACGCCGATGGGCAGATACTGGTTGTTCATGACCTGCTGGGGATTACCAATGAATTCAAACCACGTTTTCTGCGCCGGTATGCCGATCTGCACACCATCATGACAGAAGCCATTGCGCACTACGTCGATGATGTGAAAAGCCATGATTTCCCGAACGAGAAAGAAGCGTATTGAGTTGATTACTCTACACGAGACGTAATGCCGATTTAAAATCGCTGGTATTTGCCTGTTATCAAAGCAGTAACTCTTCTCGCCCGATGCCCGCATCGTATCCATGCTA
>DATHAW010000089.1:0-3142 GCA_035296465.1 Spirosoma sp. | reverse complement strand
GTTATCGAACCAAATAACTGTGGTATTGGAGGAGATTTATTTGCCATTGTCTGGTCGGCCAAAGACCGGAAACTGTACGGCCTCAATGCCAGTGGGCGCTCCGCCAAAGGATTAACATACGATGCACTGCGGGCTCAGTTGGGAAGCCGGTCCCAGCTTCCGCTGTATGGCCCGCTGTCGGTTTCGGTGCCGGGAGCCGTGGATGGCTGGTTTCAGCTTCATCAGCGGTTTGGCAAGCTTTCTATGCGGAACCTTCTGGCACTCAGCATTCAGTATGCAAAAGAAGGAGCCCCCGTACCGCAGGTAATTGCCTACTCTTGGCAGGTGGCGGCAGATAGGCTGGCGGCTAATGGGGCCGACATTTCCGAGTTTGATAATTTCCGGCGAACATTTTTGATCAATGGGAAAGCACCCACCGAGGGGCAGATGTTCCGTAACCCCGACTTAGCGGCTACGTACGAAACAATTGCGACGGGCGGTCGGGATGTGTTTTATAAAGGAAAGCTGGCCGATGCTATGGACCGCTACGCTCGTCGAACGGGTATGTCTCTGCGTAAGTCTGATCTAGCCACTCACAAAAGCACGTGGGTAGAGCCCGTATCGGTTAACTACCGGGGGTACGACGTGTATGAAATGCCGCCCAACGGCCAGGGCATCGCGGTATTGCAGATGCTCAACATTCTGGAAGGATTTGATTTGAAACGACTGGGCCACAACAGCGCTGATTACCTACACCTGCTGATAGAGGCCAAGAAGTTAGCCTTCGAAGACCGGGCCCGGTATTACGCTGATCCGGATTTTGCAAAGGTCCCGCTAGCGGGGCTACTGGACAAAAACTACGCAGCCGAACGCCGTAAACTAATCGACACTCAAAAAGCGTCGGAACGCCTAGATGCCGGGGCGCTGGCGCTGCGGGCGGGGGATACGGTGTACCTGACGGCAACCGATGAAGCGGGCAACATGGTGTCGCTGATTCAAAGTAACATGCTGGAATTTGGCAGCGGTATGGTACCCGACGGGTTGGGCTTTGTTTTTCATAACCGGGGTACCAGTTTTACCTTACAGCCCGGCCATGCTAATGTGTATGCCCCTGGTAAACGGCCTTTTAATACCATCATTCCCGGTTTCGTCACCAAAGAGGGGCAGCCCTATTTGAGTTTTGGAGTAATGGGCGGGGCCATGCAGCCACAGGGTCATGTGCAGGTGCTTTGCAACCTGATTGACTTCGGCATGAATGTTCAGGAAGCAGGCGATGCGGCCCGGTTCAGTCATTCGGGCAGTAGCGAACCGGTTGGCACGATGATGACCAAGGGGGGTCTGCTAGCCCTGGAGTCCGGCATCACCAAAGAGGTCAGGACGGCACTGGAGCGCCGGGGGCATCATCTGGCTGAAACTGACTTTTTTGGTGGTTATCAGGCCATTCGGTGGGATGCCGTTAATCGGGTTTACTGGGGTGCTACTGACATGCGGAAAGATGGGCAGGCAGCGGGTTATTAATAGACCGCTACAACACAACCCGTTTCTAATCATTTATGCTCCGCTCCAATAACCGTAGTGGCTTTAGTGAGTTGGATTTACGGACCATCGGAATGGTTTATAACTTCTCTGGAAGCACATAGCAGCTAAAATGAATTGGGATAACGTAGCAGCAATTCAGGCCTAGGAACCCGTAAGCCAGCGAAGCGTTTGAGCGTTACGCACCGCATTACCACCTCCATCATTATTGAAGTAGACGAAAACTTCTTTATCCTGACTGGCCCACTCACTGATTCGTCCGGCCCACCACCTTAAATCAGCCTCTGAATAGGAGCCGCCATATAAATACTGAGTATCTGGCCCGTGCAAGCGCACGTACACAAATGAAGCAGTCGTGCGCAGGATGCAGGGCAAACCAGCACCGCTCATAATGCAATAGGCAGCTTGATGCTCCTCCAAAAGGCGAAAGGTCTTTTCCTGGTGCCAACTGGGATGGCGGAACTCGACTGTTGTCCGCATCCAGTTAGGAATTTGGCTTAAAAAGTAGGCTAACCGGTCATAATCAAAAACCTGTTGAGGAGCCAAATGAACCAACAAAACTGCCCGTTTCTCCAGTAATTCATGCCAGCAGGTCCTGATCCGGTCCATCCAGACCTCAGGTGCATACAGCTTTTTAGCGTGGGTCAATCCTCTGGGAGCTTTCACACTCAATTGAAAGCCATCGGGCAAGCGCTGTCGCCAGGAAGTAAACGTGCGGTGCTTGGGCCATCGGTAGAAGCTACTGTTAAGTTCAACTGTCTGAAAGTGCCGGACGTAATAACCCAGCCGATCATAAACCGGCGTGGGGTAGGGATACAGCACACCCTGCCAGTGGTCATAACTCCAGCCAGATGTACCAATGTGAATACGTGTAGACATTAACTTTTATTCGTCCAGGTGAGGTTGTATTCTGGCTAATACCTTCTTAACTGGCAAAAGTCGAAGTCGTTTCTGGTATTGTCAACTGTTTACTTCTAACCATTGCCTATAAAAAGCCATTATGTCGGCCCGCATCTCAGCGGTCTCCTGATGACCAGCGTCGTAGAGCTGTAAGTCCCAGGCGGTGGGCGCACCATCCTTCTGATACTGAATCTTGAGTTGCTGATCTATGCGCTCCAGACCAGCCAGAGGGGTTAACGGATCGAGTCGGCCAGCAATACTTAAATGCGCACGGGGCGAAATAAGAGCATTTATTTTAGCTGTGGTGAAATGAGACAGTAAGTCCGGCACGTAGTAATAAAGACTATGTAAACCAAGTCCATTGGCCTCAATGAGCGCCTGGTAATCGGTCAGACAGCACAGGTCCACACATACTTTGATGCGGTCATCCAAAGCGGCCAGCCACCAGGCCATTGTGCTACCCATCGACATACCCATCGTAGCCAGGCGATGGGTATCGACATCGGGTCTGGTCTGAAGGTAATCCAGCGCACGCAGGTTGTCATAGACCATCATGCCCCACAGGACCTGACCATGCCACAGCATAGCTTTGAACGTATCTTCTTCCTTACGCCCCTGCCGCTGGCCAAAGCACCAGTTGTCAATACACAACCCGGCATACCCCGCACGACCCAGTGCCAGGGCGTAGGGCGGAAACTGCATCTCTTCTCTGCCCTGAAGATATTCC
>DATHAW010000088.1:0-3629 GCA_035296465.1 Spirosoma sp. | reverse complement strand
CATTATAAATTTGTGTGGTGCCCTCCGCCATGACAGCGGCCATTAAAATGTTGGCCGTACCCGTCACCGAGGCCTCATCAAGCAGCATGTATGCGCCACGCAGATTACTGGCATCGACCTGATAATAACCACCGTCGTTGGCATCATAGTTGAACTGAGCACCGAGTTTCTCGAAGCCTAAGAAGTGTGTATCGAGCCGACGGCGGCCAATTTTGTCGCCACCCGGCCGGGGAATTCGCCCTTTTTTAAAGCGGGCAAGCATTGGGCCGAGCAACATTACCGATCCGCGGAGCGCAGCTGCCTTACGTTTGTATGTGTCTGATTCAAGGTAGTCTAAGTTGACATCCGAGGCCTGAAACCGATAAGAGCCTTCACCTATTCGGGTCACCCAAACACCCAGATCGCCGAGTAGTTCGATAAGCTGATTGACGTCACGGATGCCGGGAATATTGTGAATTGTAACCGGTTCTTTAGTCAGTAAAACAGCACACAGGATTTGCAGCGCTTCGTTTTTTGCTCCCTGCGGAATGAGTTCGCCTTTGAGGGTACGGCCACCCGTAATCTGGAAAGATGCCATTGTTGAATAAAAACCGGGTCTCCGGTGGAATAATAAAGAATGACTAATAACCGCTGGATTTGATGGCGCTCAGCGTCTGCCATTTATCGCCTTCTGCGCGGTCCCGATCCGCCGTCGCGGTCGTTACGGTCGTTGTTGGGGCGGTTTGGCCCTGACCCACCGTCACGGGGTCCCGAACCGCCATCTCGGTCGGGCCGGTTGTTGGGACGCCCCTGGTTATTATTGCCAAAATTACGGGGTCCACTATTGCGGTTCTGTCCGCCATCGTTACGGTTGTTGGGACGCCCCTGATTACGCGGTCCGCCATTAGGGTTACCTAGGTTACGTTGCCCGGACCCGTCGTTGCGTCCCTGGCGTCCTAGCCCGCCGTCGCGCTCATTACGCCCGTTGTTGTTACGTAGGCCCTGATTGGTCGATGCGTTGCTGATACGCTGGGGCTGAATCTGGTCGCCGGTGCGCTCGCGGGGTGTGGCCTCAACCAGCCCTTCGTCCCGGATCAGTTTAATGTCGTCGGAGAGTTTGCCGTTCGATAGTTCGATCAGACTCTGGTAAATGGTTTCGTCCTCAACCGATTCTTTGTTCCAGGCCTGATAAAAAGTTCGCATCAGCCGCGTTAGGTACGAGACAAAGGCGCGCCGTTCGTCGGGGTCTTCCAGGGCAACGGCTTTGGCAATCAGCAGATCGACGTTGCGGCCAAAGTGTTTGAACTTTAAATTATGCGTGTTGTATGGCACCCGCTGCGGCTTTTTGCCTAATGCTTCTTCTGATGGCGGGGGGTAGGGGCTATCGACGTCGAGCGTAAAATTGGACATGATGTACAGGTCGTCCCACAGTTTGTTGTAGTAGTCCTGCCCATCTTTCATATTGGGGTGGATTTGCCGCATCAGTTCAACCAGGATATGAGCGTAACGGGTGCGCTTTTCCCGGTCTTCAATGTTGACCATGTTGTCAACCAACTTCTGCATACTGCTTCCGTATTCTTTCAAGAGCTATGCCGGATTCGTGATGTAGGACAAAAGTACGAACATTCAAACCAAAATCCGCAAGTTACCGGCTGGGGAACATCCGGCGTCTGGATTTTGTCATTTGGGTATTAACTGGCCTGTATGCTTCGTTTTCTCCGTATTTACCGCACCGAACTCATCGATACCTTTCGGCTGAGTGTGCCCATTGTGATTGCACAATTGGGGGTGATTCTGATGGGTGTTACCGATAATCTGTTTGTAGGGCGTTTATTGGGGGCAGTGCCATTGGGTGCTGCTGGTTTGGCCAATGGTATTTCATTTTTAGTGTCGAGCATTGGTGTAGGTGGGTTGTCGGTGGTGGCTGCGCTGGTTTCTAAAGCCCGTAGTCAGAACGACGCTGCCGAAGTGAACCGGCTATTTCGGGCAGGATTGCAGGTGGCGGGGCTGTTCAGCGTTGTCTTTGGCGGCTTATCGGTTTGGTTAGCTTACAACTTTTCCCTGTTTGGACAATCCAGCGAAGTAACTAAGCTGGGTACCACCTTCATGCTCATTTTGAGTGCTTCGCTGGTACCGCTGCTGATTTTTGTTGCCGCTCGCCAACTGGCTGACGGGCTGCGATTTCCGCGGGTGGCAATGGCCATTACGGTGGTGGCTCTGGGACTGAACGCGCTTTTTAATTACGTCTTAATCACGGGAGCTGGCCCATTTCCGGAAATGGGCCTGATGGGATCGGCAACCGCTACGCTTTTGTCGCGGACATTTATGGCTGTTGGTATGCTGGTGTATATTTACCAGTCGGCTCCATTTAAGCCGTATCTGTTACGGGTCTTCCGGTCTCTGCCCACCGGCCCTGATGTGCGAACTATTCTTCGGCTGGGCATTCCGGGTGGGCTAACGTTTTTCTTTGAGGTGGCTACATTCACGCTGGCAGCCGTCATTACCGGATGGCTGGGTGAGACCCAACTGGCGGCTCACCAGATTGCCATTAATATGGCATCGGTAACGTACATGATGGCGACGGGTATCTCCTCGGCCGCTGCTATTCGGGTGGGCGCTGCGGTGGGGCAGAAAAGTCATCAGGGAATTTTCCGGGCAGGGGTAGCGGCTTTTATGTTGTCGATTGGCTTTATGAGCATGGCCGCGCTGGTGTTTTTCACATCTAACGATTGGCTCGTGTCGCTCTACATCCGCGATAATCCGGCTGTATCAACCGTGGCGGCAACGCTCGTTATTATGGGTGGTATTTTTCAGCTTTCCGATGGTATTCAGGTAGTGGGTGTAGGAGCGCTGCGGGGCCTGTCGGACGTAAATGTACCGACACTCATTACGCTGTTCTCCTACTGGGGCGTGGCCCTGCCGATGAGTTACCTCCTGGGGTTTACCTTTGGAATGGACGTAGTGGGTGTGTGGATAGGTTTGTTAGCCGGGCTGACCATTGCCGCTATTTTGCTGACGGTGCGTTTTTGTCGGCACGTTGGCCTAATGAAACAGGTGAGATCGGGGATGTTGGCATAATTGAACGCCCTGGCTTTCAGACGTTCATGAAACACTGGCCAAACGGGATTTTGTGGGATTAACTAAAACAGGCAAACTTGATGGTACGTCGTGCTAAAGTTTATCGCTTATAAGCCAGCATTTCGTCCCGGTTGGGGCGGTCGGCAGTTAGGTTATAGGTGATACCGGTACGGTCTAAGTGATCCATAAATTCCAGATAGCTTTGCTTCTCTACCCCGTAGATGTACCAATTTTCGTACGGTTCGTTGAATACCTCAACTTCTGTGGAGGTAGACCGGCGTTGTAAATCACGGTGCTGAGCCATATCCAGCCCAGCCTGTTTAATGAGAAAATACCACATTATAATAATTAGAGAAAGGAGATAAGTAACTACGGAATCCCATAACATAGACCAATAAAAACCCCGCACTACGTTTAGCTGTGCGGGGTTTTTATTGGTCTATGCCGGATTACTTAGAGTCATGCAGTTACTAACCGGCATTTGTTATTTCACGGCCAGAATGTAGTCGGCCAGCACCAGACCTGCTTCATTTAGATACAGGTCTTTTTTCTTCTTGGGAGCATCTGGCGAT
>DATHAW010000087.1:0-4516 GCA_035296465.1 Spirosoma sp. | reverse complement strand
ATTGCTAGAAAACCCGTATGAAGCTGTCCAGTTAGCCCTTGTTTTTTAACGACAAAACCGCAACGGCGGACCGCCCGTTTTTTATGCGTCGTACGTAGGAATGAAGACATACTATGACCTGATTGATCAGACGTTCGAGTTTCCCACGCGGGAGTTCAACGTTGAGAATAACGAACTGATGTTCAACAATGTCCCGCTGATGGATATTGTCAAGCAATACGGGACGCCCCTGAAACTAACGTACCTGCCGAAAATAACCGAGCATATTGAACACGCCAAATTGCTGTTCAGGAATGCTATGAAGCGGTATAATTACAAAGGCAACTATACGTACTGCTACTGCACGAAGTCGTCTCACTTCCGGTTTGTACTCGAAGAAGTGCTGAAGAACAACGTTCATCTAGAAACGTCATCGGCCTACGACATACCCATTCTGCGAGAATTGTATAAGTCCGGCAAGGTATCGAAGAGTACATACATTGTTTGCAATGGTTACAAGCGTCCATTATACACTCAGTACATCAGCGAACTTATCAACGAAGGGTTTATCAACTGTATTCCCGTACTCGATAATCTCAAAGAGATTGAAGCCTACGAGAGTTCGATAACAGCGGATACAGTCAATTTCGGTATCAGGATTGCTACGGACGAAGAGCCGGCATTTGAATTCTATACCTCAAGGCTGGGCATTCGCTACAGCGACGTAAACGAGTTGTACCGAAGTAAAATTCAGCCAAACGAGCGTTTCAAGCTCAAGATGCTGCATTTCTTCATCAACACGGGTATTAAGGACAGCGCCTATTACTGGAGTGAGCTGAGCCGGTTTATGTACAAATATTGTGAACTGGCCAAAATCTGTCCCGACCTTGATTCCATCGATATTGGGGGCGGCATGCCGATTCAGACGTCGTTCCAGTTCATGTATAACTACCAGGCCATGATCGACCAGATCGTGGAAAGCATCCAGTGGATCTGCAACAAAAACAACGTGCCGGTGCCGAACATCTTCACGGAGTTTGGCTCGTTCACGGTGGGCGAAAGTGGCGCGGTCATTTACAAGGTGATCGATCAGAAGTTGCAGAACGATAAGGAGCTGTGGTATATGATCGATGGGTCGTTCATTACGCAACTGCCCGATTCGTGGGGCCTGGGTCAGAAGTACATCATGCTGTCGGTCAACAATTGGGAAAATCCTTATCAAAAGGTGAATCTGGGCGGCCTGACCTGTGACTCGCACGATTTCTATAATACGGAGGCACACAGCGCTGATTTATACCTTCCTATTTTTGACCAGGAGGCCGAAGATCAGTATATTGGTTTGTTCCACACCGGTGCGTATCAGGAATCGCTGGGGGGATATGGCGGCATTCAGCACTGCCTGATTCCGGCTCCGCAGCACGTTATTGTGGATAAGGACGACGACGGAAATCTTCGGTCGCGGCTTTTTGCACCAGAGCAAAACAGCGAGGTAATGCTGAAAATTCTGGGCTACGGTGGTGCCGAACCCGGCATGACTGAACTCGAAGCGACAGAAGCTGCCGAGGAACGCGAAGAAGAAGCAGAACTCGTTCGGGAAAATTAACGAATTTGTCCCTGTGTGCGTGTTTTGTAGATGCTGACCTAAACACGCACACAGGGTCTTAATTGATGGCATATCGTTTTTTTGCCTAAATTCGTTTTATAATCTGACGGTTATCAGCAAAAACGCAAATACGTATTCATGAAAAAGTTACTGATTTTAGGCACTCTACTGGCGACCCTGTCGCTTGGGTCATGTGCCCGCCGGGGTGCGTGTCCTGCCTATGGCAGCGTACAGAAGCCAGCCTCAATGCAGGTTCGGGCTTAAGTGAAAGAAATTGTTTGGGAAAAAAGGACTACTATCTACTCAGATAGCAGTCCTTTTTGTTTAGGCCTGTTCCAGTACAAAGCGGGTTGCTTCCAGCAAATTTGGCGCACACCCATCGCTGTCGGGCCCCGGATGAAGGCTGTGGGCAATGCGCACCGTTCGGACACCGACGCGCTTGCCGGCCTGCATATCGCGCTGCGCATCGCCAATCATCCACGATTCATCCGCTACAATGTTGTATTTAGCCATTGCCTTTTCAAGCAGCAGTGAGTCGGGCTTGCGGGTGAGCGAGTGACTGTCGTAATCGGGGTGATGCGGGCTATAATACAAGTCGTCGATGACATGACCACATTGTTCCTGCAAATAATGGTAGCACGCCATCACATCGTCACGGGTATAAAGGCCTTTGGCGATTCCCGCCTGATTCGTGACAACAATGAGCAGATAGCCCGCTTCTTTTAACGTACGTAGTGCTTCAGGAACGCCATCAGGAATAATGAAATCCTCAACTCGATAGACGTAGTCCGTCCGGTCTTCATTTAATACCCCATCGCGGTCCAGGAATATGCATTTGTTCATGACATAGAGCCAGACTGATTGATCCGCAATAGTACGACTATTTTGCTAAAAAATTGCAATTTTAGGGGTGTAAGTTTGTAAAAACGCAAAGAATGAGAACAACGTGTCAGTAAAGCACACACTCTATCGAGGATAAAGAGAGACAGTCAATTATCCTGAAAAACAACAAAATTTGGTGCCTTTGTCTTACACCACTAAATCCTGTAACCGTTGTTGTAGCGCCTGAATTTTGGCATCGGCATCAGCCAGTTTCTGGCGTTCCCGCTCTACTACATCCGGTTTGGCGTTGGCAACGAAACGCTCGTTTGATAATTTTTTGAGCGTCGAATCCCGAAACCCGATTTGGTACTCCAGCTCTTTACGACTATTCTCAATCTCCTGCGTTACGTCGATTTCTCCCGCAATGTCGACAAAGAACTCGTCGCCTTTAATCAGGAAAGGTAAGCCCCCGGATTTTTCGTTTACATAGCTAATGTCGGATACGTTAGCCATTTTTTGAATGAGTGGTTCAAGGGGCTGAAACGTTTCCGGCTGATTGGTTTTAATTGCCAGTGGCAAGGCTGTTTTAGGCGAAATCTGTTTCGCATTCCTGATATTTCTAACATTAGAAATAATGTCAAACAGCGTCTCGAAACCGGCCAGAATTTGCGCGTCAACTGCGCCCGGTTGGGGAAATTGGGCAATACAAATGCTGTCGCCGGGTTTGCGTTCGCGAATGTCCTGCCAGACTTCTTCCGTTATGAACGGCATAAACGGATGCGCCAGACACATAAGCTTCTCGAAAAAATTGATTGTTGCCTCGTAGGTAGTTTGATTGATGGGTTCCGTGGTGCCAGAATTTGGATCGAAAGCGGGTTTAATTAGTTCGAGATACTGTGAACAGAAGTCATCCCAAATTAGCTTGTAAATAGCCTGCAACGCATCCGATATGCGGAATTTGCTGAAATCGTCTTCGATTTGCGATAGCGTGGTATTGAACTTCGATTCAAACCAACGAATAGCTAACTGATCGCTATTCAGGGTTCGCTGCCGGGACGCCGGACCGTCACTGTTAACCGACCAGCCTTTCACTAACCGGAAGGCATTCCAGATTTTGTTACTGAAGTTGCGGCCCTGCTCCACTAATTTTTCGTCGAAGGGTAGGTCATTGCCGGCGGGTGAACTGAACAACATACCAGTGCGAACCCCATCGGCCCCATATTGATCGATGAGGTCGAGTGGGTCGGGCGAGTTACCCAGCGATTTTGACATTTTTCGCCCCTGCTTGTCCCGGACAATTCCCGTTAGGTACACGTTTTTGAACGGCACTTTTCCTTTGTACTCATATCCAGCAATAATCATCCGGGCTACCCAGAAAAATAGAATTTCGGGCGCTGTAACCAGGTCGTTAGTAGGATAGTAATAATTAAGATCGTTCGGGCCGGCTTTGGGATCATCGGGGTTGCCAGTCGGCAAAAACACCGACATTGGCCAGAGCCACGCTGAAAACCACGTATCCAGTACGTCTTCGTCTTGCGTTAGGTCGGCCTCCGTCATGGCAAAGAGCAACTTTTCGTGTTGCACTTTCTCCAGCGCTTCGTGTTTGGTACGGGCTACAATGATTGTTCCATCCTGCATATAAAATGCCGGTATCCGATGTCCCCACCACAGTTGACGGCTGATGCACCAGTCGTGTACGTTTTCCATCCAGACCCGGTACATATTTTTAAACTTGGGCGGATACAGCTTAACTGTGTCGTTCATGACGCTGTCGAGGGCAGGCTTCGCCAGTTCGTCCATTTTCAAAAACCACTGTAGCGACAACTTGGGCTCAATTACGGCATTAGTTCGCTCCGAAAACCCGACGTTCGACTTGTAGTCTTCGGCTTTCTCCAGATTGCCAGATTGGTCGAGCAGATTGATAATTGCTTTTCTGGCGGCAAACCGATCCTGCCCAACCAGAATTTGCGCTTTCTCATTCAGCGTACCGTCGTCGTTCAGAATGTCAAGCACGGGCAGGTTGTGCTTAATGCCCAGTGCGTAGTCGTTCGGGTCGTGGGCGGGAGTCACTTTCAGGCAGCCTGTCCCGAAATCCATAGTGACATACTCGTC
>DATHAW010000086.1:0-5464 GCA_035296465.1 Spirosoma sp. | reverse complement strand
CTTGTGGCGTTTTCTTGAAGGCATCATAAGCGATAGCTAAACCACCCAGGTCTGCCAGGTTCTCCCCAAGGGTTAACTGACCGTTTACTTTCAGCGAATCCAGTACTTTAAACCCGAAGAACTGCTCTTTCACCAGATCAGCACGTTTCTTGAAGTTATCGGTATCTGTTTTTGTCCACCAGTCACGGAGGGTACCATCAGCATCGTATTGCCGCCCGGAGTCATCGAAGCCATGGGTCATCTCATGGCCAATGACAGCTCCAATACCCCCGTAGTTAACGGCGTCGTCGGCATTATAATCATAGAACGGAAACTGTAAAATAGCGGCCGGGAACGCGATCTCATTATTAACCGGGCTATAGTAGGCATTTACCGTAGGGGGTGTCATGCCCCATTCGGTTTTATCAACGGGCTTACCCAAACGGTTAACCATATAATTGTACGACCATTTTCCTGCTGACTGCACATTGCCGTAAAAATCGTTGCGGGAAATGGTGACGCCTTCGTAGGCCTTCCATTTATCAGGATAGCCAATTTTACGTTTGAAAGCCAGCAGTTTTACCAGCGCCTTCTTTTTGGTCTCTTCGCTCATCCAGTCGAGGTTTTTGATATGATCCTTGTAGGATGCTTCAAGATTATCGACTAACGCCAACATACGCTGCTTAGCTTCGGGCTTAAAATAGCGTTGCACGTATAACTGACCCAGCAGTTCGCCAAGGGTACCGTCAATTAGGCCACTAACCCGCTGCCAGCGTGGTGTCTGCTCCTTTTGGCCAGTGAGCACTCTGGAGAATGCGAAGTTTTGTTTTACAAACGCATCACTTAGGTATGGAGCCGCAGCTTTCACAATATTCCACCGCATGTAAGTACGCAGGTCTTCAATAGGTGTAGCCGTGACGAGGCTGTCGAGCGAGCGGTAGAAGCCCGGGTTTTGTACCAATAGCGTGTCCTGACCTTTGGCACCAAGCTTGGTTAAGTGATCGTCCCAATTAATGCCGGGCGTTTGCTTACTGAAGGCCGATACAGCAAACTTATTATACGTTTTATACGGATCGCGAAGCTCTACCCGGGGCATTTGTGCCTTAGCCAGCGCCGTTTCGACCCGCATGATTACGTCAGCGTCCTGCGAAGCTTTCGTTGGCTCCTCGCCGATGAGGGCAAACATCTTGGTCAGGTTGTCGCGGTAGGCATCGCGGACTTTCTGGCTGCGGGCATCGTTTTTAAGGTAGTAGTCACGGTCCGGTAGCGTAGTACCTCCCTGACTAAGCTGCGGCACGTACTTAGTAACGTTCTTGCGATCCTGCGCAACAAAGAAGCCGAATAGCATACCATTACTTTGGGTCCGCTGATAAGCCAGTTCATTTAAAAAATCGGTTTTGGTACTGACCTTTTCAATGCGAGCCAGATCGGGTTTGATGGGGTCGAAGCCGCGTTTTTCGATGGTCGCGCTATCTAAGCCACTAACGTAATAATCGCCTACCATCTGATAAAGTCGACCTTTTGTAGTGCTCTTCGACGCATCTTCGAGCAGCGTTCTCATAGCGTCAAGGCTTTTCTCGCGTAGTTCATCAAAGCTGCCCCAACGCGTCTTGGAAGCGGGAATTGCATTTTGACGTAGCCAGTTCCCGTTCGCATACTGGTAGAAGTTATCGCCTGGTTTCACGGACTGATCCATGTTCTGCGGATCGATAAATTTAATGGGAGCCGCGCCCGGCCGGGGTGCTGGTTTGCGGGGGGGCGTAGCCGAGCCGGACTGAGCAGCCATCAAACCGACACCGAGTGCGAAAACTGACAAAAAAGACAGTTGTTGATTCATGTAATTGAAAAACAGGGTTAATGAAGAATGTAAAAATAATATATAATAGGCATCAATTCGACAAGGTGAAGCCAGAGTGGGGTGAACTAAAGGATGTTAGGTCCGTTTTATTCAGCCAACTCTGGCTTCACCTTGTCGAATTGATGCCATTACTAACTTCAGTTAATCGTCATCGGTACGTTTTCGCATACGTCCCCGCTTTATACCGGTCGAAAGGTTCTCTACGGTGATAATTCTGACCGAAATACGTAATGATCTGGTGAAACATGCGCGGATCGAGGTAGCCGGGAATAGGCTGGATAAGTTCAAATTTTTCGTCCATGAAAACCGTCGTCGGGTAACTCAACCGATTGTTCATGAGTGCAGCAGCCAATTGATGAACACCCCGTCTTCCTCCCCTTATATACTTAAAGGTTTGTCTACCCAGGGTAATGTCATTAGTCTGCTCTGCGTTGAGTTTAACGGCGTAGTAATTCTTGTTGACGTAGTCTACAATTGCAGGTTCAGTGAAGGTTTGGCGGTCCATTACTTTACACCAGCCACACCAGTTTGTGTAGACATCGACAACAAACTTTTTGGGCGTTTTCTGGGCCAGGGCGTATGCTTGCTGAATGGTGAGCCACTTTATTTGTCTGGGTTCGGCGGTTCCGGAGAGCCTAGAATCGGTGGGTAGAGTCGTTCGGAATGAACAAAATGTGAGCAGTATAAAGATTGCAAAAAAGAGGAACAGACGGTTCATAGTTGGATCATTTTAAAAGTAACGCGGTGGGATAAATAAAATTAGTCTGCCATCTGGATTTTATATTCGTGTATCAAGCCGAACACGCTATGCCTTAACCGCGCGTAAAATATCGCGTTTATGCAACGGGCCGGTGTGTTTTTCAACCATCAGTCCACTGGCACGCATGTTACGTTGCACGTAACTTTTGGCACAGTACGTAGTCAGCATACCACCGGGCACTAAAAAATTAGCCATCTGACCAAAAATGCCTGGCTGCCACAGTTCGGGCTGAGCCGATGGCGCGAAGGCATCATAATAAATCAGGTGATACTGGTCTTCTGTCTGCAGCTCCTCAAGCAGTCCAACCAATTTGGTCAGCCTGAAGTAGGAATTGATGGTCTCTGTCTTGCCCCATGATGACTCGTGCATACTACGCAACCAGTTTGTGCCGAGCAACGCATCATAATTAAGTTGGATGGCATCGGTGAGCGGTAGTGGAAAAGCATCAATTGCTACGTAGTGAATCCTACGTTGATGCTGTTCGGCCTCACGGGCGGTTAGTAGGGCATTCAGGCCGGTGCCAAATCCCATCTCGAAAATTCGCAGTTCATCGTCCGGGAATTTAGCCAATGCAGCTATAAGCCCAACTTCGATATACACCCGCTGTGACTCCTGAATGGCTCCGTGAACCGAATGATACGGCTTGCCGAGTGTTTTGTTCAGAATTGTGTGCGATCCGTCGGCGGTTGATACAACACGTCTAGTTGGGTTCATACGCTACAGAATTTTAGGCTATTTTTGCGCTCCCAAACACAGATATCACCAATGATTCAACGCGTTCAAACCATTTTTTTGTTTCTCATTGTCGTCGCTATGGGCGTTGCTTTATCCTATCCACTGTGGGAAAAAGCAGGCGGTCAGTCGCCAGAACTTGCCCAGTTAACCGCTTTGGAATACTCTCAGCAACAGGCCGTTCCCCAACAAGCGGGTGTTCCACTATCGACCACGCCTACAACCAACGTTACGTCGGTCTGGTACCTGGGTTTATTACTGGGGTTGGTGGGGCTATCGTCTCTTTACGCTATTTTTCAATTCCGCAACCGACTAACCCAGACAGCCCTTTGTGCGGTTAATGCGCTAATGCTAACAGCCATCATGGGTATCGTTCTGTATCGGACACTGTACGAGGGCAAGGCATTTGGCAACCCTGCCGATCAGGGAAACTTTCTGCCGGGCTTCTATGCCATTATTGCTGCTTTGGTTTTTAACGCCTTAGCCAACCGCTTTATTCGCCGGGATGAAAAACTGGTACGCGGATCAGATCGGATACGATAGGAACTTGTGTGTTGATGTTTTAGATGTGTATCTACCCGAGGCACTAACACTATGTAAACATCCTTAGGCTGTTGCTTCTGAGGCACTCACCCAGCGCCAAAGCAACAACCACACAATGACAGACGAAGCGGTACCAATGATTGAGCCAACAAAGGCATCTTCAACAAAATGCTGGAATAAATACACGCGCGAATAGCCCGTTAATGTAGCCAGTAACAGGAAAAGCCAGCCTCGTCCCCGGTGGTTGTCCACAAACGCCAACAGGCTGAACATAGCAAAGGCCGTAGTTGTGTGACCCGACGGAAAGCTATTATAACTATAAATTTCCAACCCTTTTATGATTCGGTACTGGTAGACAGAGTGTTCGAAAAACTTCAGCGGCCGAAGTCGCTCGGGGAAAACGACTACCTTCAGAAACAGAGATGTGAGCGATGAAAGGGCAAAGCTGGCAAACGCCATTGCTCCGATGCGCCGGTTGACAACGAGCAGAATCACGCAAACGATCACGAAAAACACACCATCGCCGAAGTACGTAGCATAAGTGAAGAACACATCGGCAGTAGGGCTGTTATGGCTGTTTACCCATTGCATTAAGTTCTCCTCTGTATAACGTATCTGCAAAACGCCTACCACACCCAGCAGAAGGGCAAAAAGCAGGAAGAAGTCGCGGTTACGGCGAAAAAGGTCGAGTAGCATGGAATCCGAAGGCAGCGGGTTAATTGGCCGGATTGGCCTTCTCGACGGTAATACCAACGCTCAATATGTTCAGCAAAGGGTCCTGGCGCATGTATTGCCGGATCTGCATGGTGTATTTACCTGGCTTTGGAAAGCGGTAATTACGTTTTATCAAAAACTTATGGTCGAACAGGTCACCTAGACCACTGCCATTTGGCTTGCCGGTTTTGGGGTCCATTAGAATCAGTTCATCAAGCCGGGATTCGATTTCTTTGCCACTGGCGTCGCGGAGGTAGCGGGTCAAATACAGGTTATAATAGCCGTAGGAAAGACTGTTTCGAAGATTATAGGAGATGTTATACGGTACCGAAGCGTCGTCAATTTCAAATGTAAACGACGGCGCATTTTTGATGTACCACTTACCGTCCTCAATATCGGTGTATTCACTATATACCGCATTCGTGTCGCAGCCCAAGGCAAAGAACGCTACGAGAACTATCAACCCCAATCGTTTCATATTGTACTTACAAACTAGCCGACAAAGCTACAACGGGGCAGTTGGCTTTTCAAATCATAAAAACTATACAAATAGTTTGCAAACTAGGATAATAGTTTTAAGTTTGTTTTATGGAAAAATTGACAGCCAAAGAAGAAGAAGTAATGCAGGTACTCTGGAAAATGGAACCCGTCTATGTGAAAGACATGGTTCCCCATTTCACGAATCCACCCCTGCACTACAATACGGTATCGACCATTGTCCGTAACCTCGAAGAAAAGGGCTACGTTGGTCATCGGGCGTATGGCAACACGCACGAATACTACGCCATTTTCAACCGGGAAGACTACCAGAACCGCTTCGTGTTAAAGAAAGTAGTAAGCGAATACTTTGACAATTCTTACAAGAACTTAGTTAGCTA
>DATHAW010000085.1:0-9459 GCA_035296465.1 Spirosoma sp. | reverse complement strand
CTAACAGGAATCAATCAGGTTGGTGCTGGTAAGGCGGGTGTTCACCTCTTCCATTTCGAACAGAGCCGTTAAGCCCCGTACTGCCGATGGTACTGCCGTCAAAGGCGGGAGAGTAGGAAGGTGCCACCTGTTGACATAGAGTAGTAGAAAGAGCCAAGAGCCGCTGGTCATAAAACACCAGCGGCTTTTGGAGTTTATGCGTAATTTGTAGATGTTATTTTTTTAGTAATCTGGCATAAAAAGGTTAAAACGAAAATAGCACTGTTATGATACAGTGCTATTTTCGTTTTAACCTTTTTTCATTTAGGCTAGAGCCATTTCATACAGGTTTGATATGGAGATTTTTTCGAGAATCTGCTCCTCTAATAAGTCTGCCCAGCAATTCATGTAAGTCACAACATCGTCACGTACATTATGCTTTAAATGTCGCTTCTCTAATGGAAGTCGTACTAATATCTCTCGATCATTCAGCTTTTCGAGGTGCTTGAGATCCTCGAGCATCAATCCAGCGTTTAGCATTTCATTGATAACAAGATCTATTGGCATTTGACTTGTTGAACAATAATCGTCAACCTGTTCATTCCAATCGCCATACCGCTGCATCGCATATCTGTGAATCTGATCACGATTCAGCTTCGTTAGTTCTTGGGCGAGATTTCCACAATTACAACCACCCATGTGGCCCCATTGGTAGGGTGCACCATTCTTTAATTTTTGAGCTGTACGACGTAGTGCGTTAATCAGTTCGAGGTTAGGTCGTGCCATAACTTCTATTTAGTCTACTCAATATAATAGTCTACTTCAAATTGATTATCCAACAGCCTGTTTCTAAGTTTTGTTCAAAGACTACCACCCCACTTCAAACTCTCTAAGTCCATCAAAGTGATTTTTCTTGAGATTAACTTTTATCGTACTAATTCCATCAAATCTTTGTCATTTACCTCTTTGCGAACATCGGCCATGTCTAAAAACCGATTATAAATAGTATCAAGTGTAGGCTTATCGTAGCGGTATCCTAGTAATTCAAGTCGATGTTTCAATGCATGACGACCTGAGCGGGCAGTAAGCAAGATTAACGATTTGTCGACGCCCACATCCTGCGGATTCATGATTTCATAGTTCTCAGAGTGCTTTAAAAAACCATCCTGGTGAATGCCCGATGAGTGAGCGAATGCATTTCTGCCGACAATAGCTTTGTTTGCCTGAACCGGCATATTCATCATCTCCGCTACTAAATTGCTAACGGGGAAGAGTCTGGTTGAATCAACATTGGTATAGTAACCAAGTTCTTTTTTGACTTTCAAGGCCATTACCACTTCTTCCAGCGATGTATTACCTGCGCGTTCACCAATGCCATTCATGGTGACTTCTACCTGACGGGCGCCATTCATTATACCAGCTAAGGAGTTAGCCGTTGCTAAGCCAAGATCATTATGACAGTGAATGGAAATAGTTGCCTGATGAACATTTGATACGTGTTCGTAGATATAGGCAATCTTACGGCCGTATTCATCCGGGAGACAGTAACCCGTAGTGTCAGGAATATTGACGACCGTTGCTCCTGCTTTGATTACGGCTTCTGTGAGCTGGGCCAGAAAAACTAAGTCAGCCCGGCCGGCGTCTTCGGCGTAGAATTCTACGTCTTCAACGTAGGTTTTTGCTTGCTTAACCGCAGCTACTGCCTGCTCTAAGATTTTTTCGCGGGTGCTGGCAAATTTATTATGAATATGAATGTCTGACGACCCTATCCCCGTGTGTATACGTCCGCGCTTCGCGTACCGAAGTGATTCACCAGCCGCATCGATATCTCCCTTCACAGCTCGGCTCAGCGCACAGATAGTGGGCTCTGTGACCGCTTTAGAAATTTCAATAACTGACCGAAAATCTCCGGGGCTTGATATTGGAAACCCAGCCTCAATAATGTCAACGCCTAATCGCTCCAACTCTTTGGCAACAATAATCTTTTCATCAGTTGAGAGCTGGCATCCGGGTACCTGTTCGCCATCTCGTAGGGTTGTGTCGAATATATAAACGCGCTGGCTCATAAACTAAAAGTAGCTTTGGGATTTAACGGTAAAAAAAGTCCTGTTTAATTATGAAAGGGCCAGGAATAATTATGATAATATATTTTCCTTAATACCTGCGAAATTTCGCTAACGGCGTTATTACACTACAAAATTAAGGTTTCTCAGCTTTACTGCAAATTCTTATAAATTTTATCCGACTTTATTGTCCGTCAGCTAACAATGTTACTAATACCTGCTTTCCCATAGCCTCGGTACCTATAATCAGTTCAGGCACAGTTTGTTCCTCAGCAATATCGCTTGTACGAAAACCAGCTTTTAAAACTTTATCAACGGCATGAACTATTGCATCTGATTCGGCTTGTAATCCAAACGATATATCGAGCATAAGCGCAACGGAAAGAATCGACGCTAAGGGATTTGCTATACCTTTCCCCGTAATGTCATGAGCAGAACCATGAATAGGCTCATATAGTCCGGTAGTATCTCCAATGGAGGCAGAGGCTAACATGCCCATTGAACCAGCAATCTGGCTGGCTTCGTCAGTTAATATGTCACCAAACAAATTGCCAGTCAGCACGACATCGAAGCGGCATGGATCTTTAATTAATAGCATAGCTGCCGTATCTACGAACTGATGCTCAACCATAACGTCTGGGTAACGAGCCGTAGTCTCCTGCACGACTTCACGCCACAATCTCGACGATTCCAATACGTTAGCTTTATCAACCGAGCAGAGTTTTTTTCGACGTGTCATGGCTGCGTCGAAGGCTTTAATGGCAATCCGCTCAATTTCATACCGGCTGTAAATCATTGTATCGTAGGCTGTGTTGCGATCATTGGTGCGGCCTCTATCGCCAAAATAAACATCTCCCGTTAACTCACGAAAGAAAAGAATATCGGCTCCCCGAAGAATCTCAGGTTTGATGCTAGACGCGCTCAGTAATTCATCGAACAATTTGATGGGTCGCAAATTGGCATATAATCCTAAGGCTTTACGGATTCCCAGCAAACCCTGCTCTGGACGGACTTTGGCCGATGGGTCATTGTCGTACTTAGGGTGCCCGACAGCTCCGAACAGGATTGCGTCAGATGCCTTAGCTTTTGTTATTGTTTCTTCTGGCAGGGGAATACCCGTTGCCTCAATGGCAGCGTGCCCAATCAGTGCGGTATCGAACGTAAATTCATGATTGTATTTGTGAGCAATGGATTCCAGAACCTGCTTGCCTACAGACGTTACCTCCTGCCCAATACCGTCACCGGCGATTACTACAATATGTTTTTTCATTATTTACAAGCAAAGCGCAGTGGGATATAAGCCATCATAAAGTTTTTCATCCAATTACACCTTCTACGAATGCGCTAAATCAAAATCCCTTATCTCGCTTTTCAAACTCAGCAGGTAATCAATATCGTCGTAACCATTGAGCAAACAGGTTTTTTTATACGTATTGATCTCAAAAGTTTCATGCTCACCGGTTTCCAAAGAAATGGATTGGGTAGGCAAGTCGATGGTTACTAAGGCAGCAGGGTTTTCAGAAAGCCGGGAAAAAATTGTTTTTAGGAATGAGTCGGATACCTGAACCGGCAACACAAAGGTATTTAAGGCATTATTCCGAAAAATGTCAGCGAAAAAACTGGAGACTACTACCCGAAACCCAAAATCGTGGATTGCCCACGCTGCGTGTTCGCGGCTGCTGCCCATACCAAAGTTTCGGCCAGCTACGAGAATTTGTGCGCCACGCTCTCCTTGGTAATGCGTTGGATCATTTAGAACAAAATCAGCTTTTTTTGTGCCATCAGGATTGAAAGCCCAGTCGCGAAAAAGATTTTCACCAAATCCTTCGCGTGTGGTTGCTTTTAGAAATCGGGCCGGAATAATTTGGTCCGTGTCTATATTCTCAATTGGCAGCAGAACCGCTTTTGTTGTGAGAGTACTAAAGGTTTCTTTATTCATAATTGGCGTTTGGTTTAGACCAATTCCCTGACATCTACTACCCTACCAGCTACTGCAGCGGCAGCTGCCATAATTGGACTGGCCAGAAATGTTCGTGAACCCGGCCCCTGACGGCCCTCGAAGTTGCGGTTAGACGTGCTGATGCAGTATTTACCCGCCGGAATTTTGTCTTCATTCATTCCGAGACAAGCCGAACAGCCAGGTTCACGCAGTTCAAAACCGGCGTCTATAAACACCTGTTCCAGCCCTTCGGCTTTGGCCTGATTGGATACCTGAACCGAGCCAGGTACAATCCAAACCTCAACGCCATCTGCTTTTTGCTTGCCCCGAACGTAATCGGCAACAACGCGCAGATCTTCGATGCGAGCATTGGTGCATGAGCCGATGAACACGTAGTCGACGGCTTTATCACGCAGTTCCATGCCCGGCTCCAGACCCATATAAGCTAATGATTTGGTATATGAAGCCAGTTCATGAGCCGGAATCTCGCTTAGGTTAGGGACGTGTTCGCCAATGCCGATGCCCATGCCGGGATTAGTGCCGTAGGTAATCATAGGCATAATATCAGCCGCATTGTAATTCAATTCAACATCGAACTGGGCACCTTCGTCCGTTTTTAATTCTCGCCATTGAGCCACCGCTTGCTTTAAAGCCTCACCCTGTGGTGCAAACCGACGCTCCTGTATATAGGCAAACGTTGTATCGTCAGGAGCAATCAGACCACCACGAGCGCCCATCTCAATGCTCATGTTGCAGATTGTCATCCGAGCCTCCATTGACAGGCTACGAATGGTTTCACCAGCATATTCGACGAAGTACCCCGTAGCCCCGCTGGCTGAGATTTTCGAAATGATATACAGGATAATGTCTTTCGACATAACGCCTTTCCCCAACTGCCCATCAATGTTGATGCGCATTCGTTTTGGCTTGTATTGTAAAATGCATTGCGTGGCCAGCACCTGCTCCACTTCGCTGGTACCGATGCCGAACGCTACGTTGCCAAATGCGCCGTGGGTGCTGGTGTGGCTATCCCCACAAACAATGGTCATGCCGGGAAGTGTCAAACCCAGTTCGGGTCCAATGATGTGAACAATGCCCTGATACGGATGGCCCAGGTCATACAGTTCTATACCAAAGTCAGCGCAGTTACGGCGGAGTGTTTCGACCTGATGCCGAGACAGAGCTTCACGGATAGGTAAGTGCTGGTCTTTGGTTGGTACGTTGTGATCGGCCGTAGCAGTGGTGCGGGCTGTGTTAAACACGCCAATTCCACGTTTACGCAACCCATCGAAGGCTTGTGGGCTGGTAACTTCGTGGATAAAGTGCCTATCTATAAACAGGGCGTCGGGATGGCCCTCGGCATGTTTGACAACGTGGGCATCCCAGATTTTATCGAAGAGGGTGGTTGGTTGATTCATGGGTTGTCAGATCAAAAACTCGAACAAATCGGGCTTGTCATTCAAATACTCAAAGTGAATTTTTGCTTCCTGCATCCGGCTCAGTAAAGGCTCGAAGTCGGCTTTCGCTTTTAGTTCGATACCAATAAGAGCCGGACCTCGCTCCCGATTTGTTTTCTTAGAATACTCGAATAACGTAATGTCATCGTTAGGACCGAGAACCTTGTCTAGAAACTCGCGCATGGCACCGGACCGTTGCGGAAACCGGACAATGAAATAGTGTTTTAGTCCTTCGTAGAGTAGTGAGCGTTCTTTGATTTCCTCCGTTCGGGTAATGTCGTTGTTGCCACCACCCACCAAACACACGACGTTTTTGCCCTGAATTTCGTCTTTAAGCTGATCCAGCGCAGCAATAGTCAGTGCTCCGGCAGGCTCGGCCACGATGGCTTCTTCGTTGTATAGCTGCAAAATAGTGGTGCAAACTTTGCCTTCTGGCACGAGTACAACACGGTCGAGGTTTCTGCGGCATACCTCAAACGTTGTTTCGCCAACACGCTTAACGGCCGCTCCGTCCACAAACTTATCGATTTGGCTGAGTGTCACTACGTGGCCTTCGTTTAAGGCCACTTTCATAGATGGCGAACCCAGGGGTTCTACTCCAATGAGTTTGGTCTTAGGGCTAAGTTGTTTAAACACCACTGAAACTCCTGATGCCAAACCGCCACCGCCAATGGCCATGAGCAGGTAATCAACTTTGAAGTTAGCATCCTTGAAAATCTCTAATCCAACAGTGCCCTGCCCTTCCATGACCAATACATCGTCGAAAGGGTGTACAAAGGTGCATTCGTGCGTATCAACGTAAGCAATGGCCGCGTGATAAGCATCGTCATAGGTATCGCCAACAAGCACAACCTCCACAAACTCTTTACCGAACAACTTAACCTGCTTTACTTTCTGGTTGGGCGTGGTTGTAGGCATGAATATTATTCCCTGAACGGCCATTTTACGGCAGGCATAGGCCAGCCCCTGGGCGTGATTGCCGGCGCTAGCACACACCACGCCCTTTGCCAGTGCGTCGGCGGGCAGGCTGGCCATCTTGTTATAGGCCCCCCTGATTTTATAGGACCGCACCACCTGCAAATCTTCGCGTTTCAGGAAGATGTTAGCTCCGTATCGGTCCGAGAGGTTGATATTTTCCTGCAGGGGCGTATGCACGGCCACACCCCGGAGCCGCTCGGCCGCCAGATAGATGTTGTCTAGATCAGGGAAGGTGATCGTTGGTTCTGCTTCTATTACTGTGCTCATGCAACGAGAAAATGAGTATTTAGGTCTTTAAAGCTGTAGGTCCATGTGGTAGATAACTACAAAGTTAGAACGTACTTGCCGGAACAAGCGTACATCTCGCACCGGCTATGCGGTCAAAAATCTAAATACATAAAAACTAACTGATTAACTGCGCTCTGGGCGCAGGCTGCGAACAGCCGTACCGGCTTTCCACATCTCGGATTCGCGCAGTTCGGCCAGCTCAACTTCCAGTTTTTCCCGGTAGTCGGGCTGGGAGTTGCGGGTGATGGAAATATGGGCCTGTTCTTCGGATTTTACTGAGTTATAAAGTTGCTCAAAAACGGGCTTCGTGGCATCGCGGAAGGGCTTCCACCAGTCGAGGGCACCACGCTGGGCGGTAGTTGAACAGTTAGCGTACATCCAGTCCATCCCGTTCTCGGCAACGAGCGGCATCAGCGACTGAGTCAACTCTTCAACGGTTTCGTTAAAAGCTTCTGATGGGCTGTGTCCATTGGCCCGCAGGACTTCATACTGTGCTGCGAAGATGCCCTGAATGGCCCCCATCAGCGTACCCCGTTCGCCTGTCAGGTCAGAGGTTACTTCACGGTAGAAATCAGTTTCGAATAGGTAGCCCGACCCTACGCCAATGCCCATGGCGATGCACTTCTCACGGGCGTGACCCGACGCGTCCTGATATACGGCAAAGCTGGAGTTTAATCCTTTTCCTTCCACAAACAACCGGCGCAGTGATGTGCCGGAGCCTTTTGGGGCAACGAGGAATACATCGACGTCGGCAGGGGGGATAATACCCGTTTTGTCCTTATATGTTACGCCAAACCCGTGCGAAAAGTACAATGATTTGCCAGGCACTAAAGCCGCTTTCACGGTTGGCCAGAGTTCAATTTGGGCGGCATCGGACAGCAGAAAGCAGATGATGGTGCCTTTTGCCAGGGCTTCTTCAATTTCAAATAGTGTTTCGCCCGGCACCCAGCCATCGGCAACGGCTTTATCGTAAGTTTTGCCTTTGCGCTGCCCAACAATAACGTTGAAACCATTGTCGCGCATGTTGAGGGATTGACCGGGGCCTTGTACACCATAGCCAATAACGGCGATGACTTCATTGGCCAGCACTTCGCGGGCTTTTTCCAACGGGAATTCTTCCCGGGTAACTACTTGCTCCTCAACTCCTCCGAAATTAATCGTTGCCATGATGTTTAATTTTTGGTATTCGTATTTTAGGGTAATGTGTTACAAATAATACGCCCATTCCACCTCGGGCAGGTACTCAACCAGGCCTTTCTCGGTCTTACCAACGGCCACCCGACCCGAGCGGACAAACTCCAGAATTTCGTACTGCTTCAAGTATTCAAGAAAGGCGAAGATTTCGTCGTGATTGCCCGTTTTCTCAATTACTACATAGTCGAGGCCCCAATAAACGACCCAGGCCTTGTACTGTTTATTGATTGTTTCAACATCCAATGATTTAGCACCTAAGGGCGTCGCAATCTTATAGAGGGCGATTTCGTTGAAGACGATTTCATCGTTGAGGTAACCAAATACGGCCATCACCTCCACAATTTTGCGTATTTGCCGAACCAGTTTTTCAACCTCTTCCCGTGACTCGTGCCGAATAACGATTGTGAATCGCGATACTCCCTTCCGCTCGGTTTCCGATACCGTCAGGCTTTCGATGTTGACTCGCCGACGCGTGAAAATAATCGTGATGCGGTTAAGCAGCCCAATAGTGTTCTCCGTGAATATGCAAATGGTATACGTAGTCATTGAGCGATGAACTAGCTTAGTCTGATCTGCGATACGCTGGCCCCCGATGGCACCATCGGAAACACGTTTTCTTCTTTCTCTACAATCACTTCGAGCAAAAATGGCCCGTCGTGCGCCAGCATTGTGTCGAGGGCGTTGGACAGGTCGTTGCGTTCTGAACAGGTTTGTCCATCCATACCAAAGCCACGGGCTATGGTGATGAAATCAGGGTTCTGAAGTTCCACAAATGAGTAGCGACGTTCGTGAAACAATTGCTGCCACTGGCGGACCATTCCCAGAAAATTGTTGTTCAGAATAATGGCTTTAACAGGCTGCTTATTTTGAACGATGGTGCCAAGTTCCTGTAACGTCATCTGAAAACAACCGTCGCCAATGATGGCTACTACCTGCCGATCAGGAGCACCAACCTGCGCACCGAACGCGGCCGGCAGCGCGAAGCCCATTGTACCCATGCCACCCGACGTAACAAGACTGTTGGGCCGACGGAACTGGTAATAGCGCGACGCCATCATCTGATGCTGACCTACATCGGTTACCAGAATGGCCTCGCCCTTGGTTTTGGTCGATAATAGGTCGATTACCTCGGCCATTTTAATTTTCCCGCCGTTATTACTTAATTCAGGTACTATAATCTGCTCATGCTCGATTGCTTCAAATTTACGAAACTCATTACGCCACACCGTATGATCGTTGGGATGAACCAGAGGCATTAGGGCCTTAAGCGCTTCTTTTGCATCGCCCACAACAGGAGCATGCGTCCGAATAATTTTATCAATTTCGGATGGGTCGATTTCGATATGAATGACCTTGGCCTGTTTGATAAACCGACTGGCATCGCCCGTAACGCGGTCGTCGAAGCGCATTCCGATGGCAATAATGACGTCGGCCTGGTCGGTCAGAACGTTGGTGCCATAATTACCGTGCATGCCCAGCCAACCTACATAAAGCGGGTGATTTGTGGGAATGGTCGATTGCCCTAATAGGGTCGTAGCTACTGGAATTCCAGTTTTCTCAA
>DATHAW010000084.1:0-10163 GCA_035296465.1 Spirosoma sp. | reverse complement strand
AGACCATCGGTGGCAACGGCTCTATGCTCATGGTCAGCGCCAACGGTACGGCGGTAATCATCGCGTAATTTCGCCAACGTGTTCTGCCAAACAGGCAGCCATTTCGGTTTGTAGCACTTTTGCCTCGGCCCGTGCCCGGCTAGCAAAGTCGGGCTCGCTGGATGCATACAGGATACTCCGCGACGCATTAACCAGCAACCCGCCGTCGGCGGTGAGACCGTGGCGTGACACGTCGGCTAGCGAACCGCCCTGCGCCCCCACACCGGGTACAAGCAGAAAATTTTTGGGAGCCAGTCGCCGGATGGCCGTAAGTTCGCGGGCTTGCGTGGCGCCCACAACAAACATCAGCTGCTCGTGGCTATCAGGCCCGACCCAGGACTGACCCATTGTAATCACCCTTTCGTAGACATATTGATTCTCACTACAAAGTGGGTCTTCTTTCCGTGACAAAACGATATTGCCATTCCGTTCACCACTCCCATTAGAATTCATTGGTAGTAGCTGAAAATCGGCACTGCCAGGATTAGAGGTCAGTGCCAGCAGAATCACCCATTTACCATCGTATTTTAAAAATGGCATTACCGAGTCATGACCCATGTATGGCGCTACCGTGATGGAATCGAAGTGGAGTCCGGCCGCATCCGGGTCAAAGAAGGTACGGGCATACAGATCTGATGTGTTGCCAATGTCGCCCCGTTTGGCGTCGGCAATGGTAAAGCAGTTGCCGGGGATGTAGTCAAGCGTTCGTTGCAGGCTTTCCCAGCCGCGTGGCCCCTGGGCTTCGTAGAAGGCAATGTTGGGTTTATAGGCTACGGCTACGTCGGCGGTAGCGTCAATAATTGCTTTATTAAAAGCGAAGACCGAATCGGGTTCAGCCAACAAATGGGACGGCAATTTTCGCAGGTCCGTGTCGAGGCCAACGCAGAGGTACGACTGTTTGCGGAAAATCTGTTCGCTTAGCTCTGTGTAAGTCATGCCATATTAATAGACCACTAACTAAAATGGTTAGGCCAAAAGTACAAACTACGGTTTCAGTTTCATAAATTTGTCACGAAAGTCCACTGACACCTTCATAGATAGTACGTATGCAAGTTCGGGAAACGGCCATCGAGGGGCTGATTGAGTTGATACCACGCGTGTTTGAGGATGAGCGCGGTTATTTCTTCGAGTCGTATAACAAACCGTTGTTTACATCGCTGGGTCTGCTGGAAGAGTTTGTACAGGACAACCAATCGTTTTCGGCAAAGGGCGTTCTACGCGGACTGCACATGCAAAACGAACCCTTTGCGCAGGGAAAACTCGTGCGGGTCATTACGGGTCAGGTGCTGGACGTAGCGGTCGATCTACGCGTCGACTCGCCCACGTTCGGTCAGTATGAGACGTTTTTACTGAATGCTAAACTTGCCAACATGGCCTACATTCCAAAGGGCTTTGGTCATGGTTTCGTTACGCTCGAAGACAGCATTTTCAGTTATAAATGCACTAATATTTATAATAAAGCGGCCGAAACAGGCATCCGATGGAATGACCCTGACCTCAACATCAACTGGGGAATCAGTGACCCAATTGTCTCAGAGAAAGACCAGGAGCTGAAACTGTTACGCGAGCTATTCCCACACGCAGTGGTTTAGAATTCACTTTTCATACATTTCTTCCATCACTTTACGACCCACTTTGCGGGCTGAGAGTGGATTCTGACCCGTAACGAGCCGCTCATCGACTTCGATATACGGCAGGAATGGCACGAATCCCTTGCTATACAGGGCGTTCTTCTGGCGCAGCGCATCTTCGAGCAGAAAAGGCACCTGGTCGTTGAGCCGAATGAGTTTTTCTTCCACGTTAGAGAAGCCCGTTACCTGCCGATTGCCGATTAGTGAGGAGCCGTCAGATAGTTTAACATTGAGCAAACCGCTGACACCGTGACCGACGGCGGATACCATACCGCCATTTTCGTAAATCTGACGCGTAATGCTCTGCAACGTAAGGTTATCGGAGAAATCCCACATAGTGCCGTGCCCTCCCGTAAAATACAGAATCTGATAATTAGCCGGGTTCACCTCATCCAGCCGCAGGGAGTGTTCCAGTTTTTGGCGAAACGTGGGGTCATTATACCACTTCTCGTTGATGGTATCGCGCCGGTCAATGCTTTTTTCGTCGATGGGAATGAGCCCACCATTAGGACTAGCGATGTCATAGGGCAGGTTGCGGTCGGCCAGTTCGTTGTAGAAGTGGGTAGCCTCACTGAGCCATAAACCCGTTTTCTGCGGCCTGGTAGGGTAATCCGTATGATTCGTGCAAACAATGAGCGCGCGATAAATTGGGTCCATGACTGAGAATAGCAGGTAGTGAGCCGTAATTAGTTGGTAACAGGGCGAATATAAGGGGTTTCGCCTGAACAAAGCATCCCTCGGCCAACAGAGGGATGGTCACCCGTAGCGGACCCCTAAATCTTCCGGCTCGAAACAGGCCCAACTTCCAGATTCAGGACACCACGCGGGCATACCGCCGAGCAGATGCCGCAGCCCACACACGACGACCGCACGATGTCCTGCCCCCGCTGGGCATAGGACCGCACGTCGATGCCCATCTCGCAGTAGGCCGAACAGTTGCCGCAGGAGATGCACTGACCGCCGTTGGTGGTAACCCGAAACCGCGACTTAAACCGCTGAACCAACCCCAGGTAAGCTGCCAGTGGGCAGCCAAATCGGCACCAGACCCGGTTACCCATGACTGGGTAAAAGCCCGTTCCCACCACGCCTGCGAAGATAGAACCGATGTAAAAACCATAGGTCGAGCGAACGCTATAACTATCCAGAAAGCCCAGCACGGTGCTTTCCCCACTGAAATAGGTGTAGAGCACCAGTCCCGTCATAACCACGGCAAACACCAGGACACTGTGCACCATAACGCGCTCAATTTTCCAGGCTTTCAGGCTCTTATCAGACAGGTGGCGGTATGGGTCACCGAGCGTTTCGGCCAATCCACCACAGCCGCATACCCACGAACAGTACCAGCGCTTCCCATAGAAATAGGTCAGGACCGGAACAGCCACGAATGATAGCGCAATACCCCAGACAAGCATGAAAATACCGAGCGAACCGGCCTCCAGTTTTTCGTTAATTTTATAATCGAAGAAATACGTATAGTCGAGCGGCCAGATGTTTTTGAGGTCCTGATAAGGCTGGTTCAGCCGCTGCATAATTTCCGGGATCAGGAAGGCAAACGACACCTGAAAAAACATAACCGATACGGTGCGTACCTGCTGGTATCGGTTGTGGCGGTAGTTGACCATCATTCGGATACCCATTACCAGGATGGCCAGCGTATACAGAAAGCCGTACAGAAACCAGCGGTTGGCGGGGCCGGCATTAAGCGCACGGCTGATGGGGTCGACCAGCAACACCCAGTTGGTCAGGTACTCAGGGTAAAAATAAAGCCCAATGAAAAATCCGGTCAGAAAAACACCGAGGACGATTCCGATCCAGCCCCGATCGGTGGCCGGATGGCGATACAGGAAATTATTTTTGATGCCGGGCAGGTGCTTTAAGCCAGCCAGGCCGTAGAGCAGCCCCCCAACGGACGCCAGACCAATGCTTAGCCAGAACCACAGCCACGAGTTGCCCTGCCCGGTGAGCATTCCCAGCGATGATTCCTTGGTAACGTCGAATACGTAGTTTTCGTTGATGACCTTGTCCCACAATTTTTTGGCCTGCATTTCTCCATTGTATTGGGCAATGGCCCCGCGGAAATCCCCGATGAAAGCCATGTTGCTGGTATACGTTTTATTGAGCATGAACGCCGTTCGGTCGTGGACAACAGCACGGTGTTCGGGCTTTACCACCTGATTAATCGTGGCAGGGCTAAGCCGAAACTGGCTCAGCGTGAGCGTAAAGATCCAGATGGCAAAACCGATGGTGAACAAGGCGAGAGCGAGTCGTTGCAAAGTGAGCATTTGGCGGTTGGTTAAAATCGAAAAGCAGGCCGATCAACACTAGATACGGCCCGTAGCGGATAAAAGATTTTTAAAACAATATTAAACCATTATTGCATTAATCTACTCTAATCATTGGCATACAAGCTTGAAAGCAAATTAAAGTTTTGTGATTTCCTGATTAGACAAAATCAAGTGTCAGTCGTTTTGCTATATTTGTTTTAAACCGTATCGTACTCCATCCCATGAAAACCATCAGTTATGACTCGCTTCGGGCCGAACATGCCTGGATGATTGTTTCAGATCAGCTTCAGCAGCGTAACAACCTGCTGGCCAAAAGCATAGCGCATATGGAGCGTAATCCTGCTCTACTGCCCACAGCCAGCCGTCTGATGCTGCTGCGTTATCACCTCAAAATGAGTCTGCGCCAGCTTACCCAGGAAGCTCGTCAGCAGCCTCATTCGGTTCAGCATACGCAGCAGCTGCGCCGGCAGTGGGTACACGTCCATCAGCTTTATTTCCTGCTCCGCCAGGTAGACACCGAACTTGGCCGGGCCGCCGAAGAGAACGTTGCGCTTCAATCGTGGGTATCATCATTGGAAAAGCGCGTATACCGCTCAGCCCTGATACACCTAAATTAACGTAACGTAATTACACGCCGGATAAGTGCCTGCTCGTATAACCCCAACTCACTAAAAAGCCAGAAACTAACAGGTTAGTTTCTGGCTTTCTGGTTTCATACAAATAGAACATCCTGGGCTTATAGGTAACGTAGTGAAACCGGCATTAACGACCAAAAGCAGCGGCTTGTTTAGCCACAACGGGTTCGGTCAGGGTCTCCGACCGAATCAGCAGTCGGTGGCGGAACGTTAATGAGCGGCCTGCGGCCAACCGCTCATTCATGGCCGGAGCCTTGCCATTTGACATCACCGAAGGAGCCAGGGGATTAGCCGCAAACAGGCCATAGCCGCGGGCGTGCCAGTAGGTTGGATAACCGAGGTTGCTGGGATGATCGAGCAGCACGACTGATAATGGTTCACTGTTAATGATTCCGGTCAGGTTGACCCAACGGCCACGGGTGCCCCAGACGGCATCGCCCACGGCTCCTTCGCTGCTGACATACTTACCCGTGACCCCCTCGTTGTTGAGCTTTGGCACCGCCGTAGCCACGCCTTTAGCATCCGTAAACACCTCTGGTTTTGTCGATGGATGTTCGAGTTGCCGGGCCAGGCGCACGGCAATCAGCCCTTCTTTATTATCCTTGAACACGACCTCTTTGTCGAGGGCTTTGAGCGTTGTAATGCGGTCGATGGTGCGCTCTTTCGGACCGGCCCTGAACACGTACTGCGTTGTTTCCTGAAGCATCGGCTTACCGTCTTTGTCGAGCCAGTCGGCGGTAACCGTCAGTTCGCCCTGTCCGTTACCGCTTTTCATGGACGTAACGCCCGTATGCACGATGGTGCCGAAGGGTCCTTTGTGTTCGGGTCCAACCTCGGTCGAGTTGTTCCAGAAGTCGTGGCCGTTCACGTCGCCGTAGTTGAACCACATCCCCACGTGATGCGGGTGGTCGATGCGCTCACCGGGCCGGGGGTCCATGGGCCAGCCCCGGGTGATGGCGTTGCCGCCCGCCGACATGATTGGGTAGATCACGGGTTTCTTGAGAACCGTTGGACCGGGATAAATATAAGCCGTGAATGGTTTCCCATCGACGGTGACGGTTACCGACTTGGCAGCTTCGTTATGGGTCAGCTGGACAAGGTTTTTAGCACTTTGGCCGGTAGCCAGGTGGGCCATGAGCAACAGAGCAGGCAGTAAACGGATCATAAGGAACGATTGGGTGAACGATTGATACCTAAAGAACCATAGTCGGCTATCTTACCCGTGCGGATCCAGGGTCAGTCGGTCGGAGCAACGGTAAATGACTCAGAACTCAGGGTATACCCGGCTACCTCGTCATGCTGGATGAACACCAGCCCCAGCCGATACGTACCGGGTGGCAGAATTGCCTTCTGGAACTCGGTGATACGATCATCGCGAAAATAGTGTCCTTTTGTTAGCAAATCCGCTTTGGTCGACAGCAAAAGTGCGGCTGGGATCGTGTATCGCCTTCCACCAGACGACTCGGCAATTAGGCAGGTGCTGCTGCTTAACGGACCCTGACCGGGCAGAAAAGCCGGTGAACTCCGCACCCGCAGGTAATGATTGTTACGGGCAAAATACACGATCGGATTAGGTTCGCTGAAGGCCTCAACCGTCATGCGGCACTCAACAGGAAGCAACTGCCACCGGGCAGGGTCTGACCAAACAGGCGGATACCGGAAAATGTCGCGCCCGTGCGTCTGTTGCAGGATTTTGTGGGTGCTTTCTGCGTAGGATGGCGGGGGCAGCGTTGTACCGTAATGGCGAAAATTAAAGGCATCAACCTGCCGGTACTGGCGCAGGTTCAGAATTTCGGGAATCTTTGAGTAGGCACTAACAACATACATACCAATAGCAACCGAACCGGCTACAACCGCCCATATCGGGCGAAACCGATGAGCCAGCAGAAGCAAGCCAAGCAGGTAGAGCAGGCCCAGACTCAGGTGTGAATAAATGCGGTATCGGTCGCGGAGCAGTTCGTCGGGTGGGCGGCTGATACTCAGAATCAGCGCCGTACCAGCCACTACGGCCCCAAAAGCGAGCAGTTCGGCAAAGGCGTCTGTTTGGGAGCGCGTACGCAGACGCTGGCTGCGGTTTCGGTAACCAGCCAGCAACACGGCCACACCACCAGTCAGGATAGTAGCTCCGCCCACGGCTGCCAATCCAAACCGGGTCAGGTTGGTGAACGATGCCCCCAGCACCATCAGAAACTTTGGACCGGCGGCCAGCAGCGTACCGGCTGGGGGGGCGGTTTTATAGTGCCAGAAAAACACCGCCAGCGCGCCGGCAATGCCCGCTATCCACAGCCAGCCGTCCGTTCGCCATCGCCACTGCCAGCCGACTACGAGACTGCCCACCAGCACACCCAGCAGGCCATTGCCACTCGTGAACAGCGCAGCAATTGTCAGCAACAGCGGACCAGCGATTCGGTTGCGCCGGATGAGCCGGTGCAGGGCTTCCAGCATGAACCAGATAACCGTGAAATTCTGTAGCGAAGCCATACCCCAGAACATATTCTCGTGCGACTGAAGGTTCAATAGCCACCAGGGCACCGGAATAAAATACAGGGCAGGCAGCCCGGTCCGCCGAAACAAGGTCCAGAACCGCCAAACAATGCCAAGCAGGGCCGCATTGCCCAGCACGATCATGGCCAGGAAGTTGACGCGTCCCGTCAGGTAATACGTACCCAGCGTTACGAGCCGGTCATACACAAGGCGGTGAAAGTTGCGGGGTTCAATGAGCCGCTGGAGCTTATGACCCCACGACTGAGCAGGGTCGGTCCAGTCGATCATAAAATCGAGCAGGGCGTAGTCGTCCTGATAAACGATATTTTCGCTCCAGAACCACAACGCCAGCATCAGCACCAGAAACGGAACGGCAAGAATGAGTCCTGTGAGCCAGCGGCCGGCCGACGCTGCCAAACGGAATTGACTTTTTAGGGGCATAAACGGGCAACGGCGACGGACTACTGCCCCGTCAGAATCTTGTTCGTTACGTCCTGATCGATGGTAATATAACCAGGGTAATTCACTTGCTTCCCGCCCAGGTCCAGCGTCGGTTTAATGCGAATGGTCAGTTTTGATGGTTTCGAATCGTCTGCGCCCGAGAAGTTCTGGACCAGTTGCATAAAAGCATCCCGGGTTTTGGGATCGGTGAAAAGCCGGTAGGCATTGGCGTTCAGGCGTACGGGTACGCGGGTTTTGCCACCACCGGGCTGTACTTCGATGCGCTGGTTCAGAAAGCCCTGAAACAACTCCTGCCCAGCCAGGATGATCCGGTACTCCAACTGGTTGATGCCGGCCAGTTTGTTGGTCGGGTTGGTGATGTCGAGGTTAATGCGGCCCTCGAGCGGAATGTTGCGCGTGAGCAAACCAGCCGCCAGACGCGGATACCGGGCTGGATTAATGTCTTCTATCTTGCGAAACTGCCGCACGTCCGTGCCGGCCAGAAATACGCTGTCGGCCGAGGCAATGGCGTAGCGACAGTCGCCGAGCACTTTTGCCTGTGATAGCTGTTTGTTAACACCACACCGGCTAAACAGCAGCGGCAGGGCCAGTAAGGTTATAATGAGTACTTTTTTCATGATGCAAAGCTAAATCGTTTGTCCGATATACGTCAGACCGGGAGCACGCGGTTTGGTTTAATTGTCCCGTATGTGCGTACACTGAGCCGCTATTACCTGCCAAACCCCGGCCCGATTGACCCATACGCGGGTATAGCGGTATGAACCGTCAATGGGCTGTTCGGCAATGAATCCCCGTAAATCAACCATCACAGAGACAATAACGACCAGGGACAGCACCTTGATAATTGGCGTGTGGGCCGACGAATGCGTCAGGCGCATCAGGCCCGACCGGTGCGCTGCCAAATCATCGGCTTTGGTGTACAACCGGCCATCCGGCCCAACAAAGAAGAGGTCATCGGCTAACAATGTGTCCAGTGCGTCCGCATCGCTGGCTAACTGCGAGTCGATGAGTCGCCGTTCCGCCTGTTGAATCTGGGCTACTGTGCTCATGGCTCTGGCTTGATTACGTCGGGAAATGACGCTGTAAATATGGATTCGATCAGCGCCGGGCGATAGTCGGCCTTGGTTAAGCGTTTGTCGGAAAAACTTGATGCCTGCGTGTTTATTTGACCGGTGCGTTACGAGGAAATTCGGCAAAATGTCTCCCGTCTGTGAGTTGGTCAGTGCGGTGAATAGCCAAATGAGCCGAAAAATGGTTCTCATTGCGTGCGCCCGATCAACCCACTGGTACACGACAGATCAAAGACCAATGAAAAAAACAATTGTAGTCGCGGGCGGTACGGGCAATTTAGGACAAAGAATCGTTAGCGCTTTACTCGAAAAAGGAGCCGACGTTCGGGTTATTGTTCGGTCAGGCACGGACGTAGACAAGGTGAAAAGGTTAACGAATTCGGGCGCAACCGTGTTCAGGATAGACCAGTCAAACGTAACCGAGGTTTCCAGTGCCTGCGTTGGTGCCTCATGCGTCGTTTCTGCCTTAGCGGGCTTACACGATGTGATTATAGACACCCAGAAAGTGCTGCTCGACGCGGCAGTCATGGCGGGCGCCCCCCGGTTCATACCTTCCGATTTTTCGCTGGACTTCACCAGCCTTGACGTGGGCAAAAACCGCAACCTGGATCTCAGGCGAGCATTTCATCACTACGTGGATGCGTCGCCCATTGCGGCCACCACGATTTTCAACGGTCCTTTTATGGATTTGCTGACCGACCAGATGCCCATGATTCTTTTCGGGCCAAAGCGGATTCTCTACTGGGGCAACGCCGATCAGCGCATCGACTTCACGACAATGGACGACACCGCAGCCTTCACCGCCAATGTGGCGCTCGACGATAATGCGCCCCGCTTTTTACGAATCGCTGGCGACCGAATCAGCCCCCGGCAGTTGGCCACGGTGACGAGCGAGGTGACTGGCACCAAATTCCAGCTCCTGCGGGCGGGTGGTCTGGGACTGCTCAACCTGATTATAAACGTCGCCCGAACGGTAGCCCCCGGCAAAAACGACCTTTACCCGGCCTGGCAGGGTATGCAATACATGCGAGACATGATGGAAGGCCGGGCGGAAAATGATCTGCACAACAACGACCGGTATCCTGGTATGCAGTGGACAACGGTGAAGGACTTCCTCTCGGCACATCAGGCAACAAATGGAGCCGTCAGTAATTAACCGCCATGTGGGTCAATAGCGGACCGATACAGAAACAGCTAAACTGGCCTATCATCCCAAAAACCGCACGCAGTCGTCCGTTATGTACGGGGCAGCATCTCAGGCAACGGCGGGTAGGCCCGGCGACTGAACCGGCAACCCAGCCCGTTCGCGCTCGGCGATTTCGTGGTTGAGCGTGAGCAGGTCGGTGTCCGGGGCAAAACCATAGGCATCAAGCACCGCTTTGTCCAGGGTTTCGTATAGGATGCGGAGGGCGTTCTTGCCGGGCTTTTCGAGGGTGCGGTAGAGGTCGCGCATGCTCATCTTGTAGTCGCGGAGCATCTGCGTCCGCTGCTGATGAAGTTGCTGCGCGGCTTTGGCTACTTTGTCTACTTGCGCCTTTGTTGGACTTTGCGGCCACG